>CAZTSB010000057.1:0-35539 GCA_964616435.1 uncultured Puniceicoccaceae bacterium
GAAGCATCGGAGTATCGCGATCGATGTTTACAAATTTTACTCCCATGCAACATTGGTGAAGGAAATAGAAACCATACGCAAACTGTTATTCAAAGTTCATTGTTCTTAAGTCCGACACTCCCTTTTTCTATTTGGTATAAGATATTTAATACCAAATCTAAGAAGGTCTGAAATATTTACTCATTATCCAAATCCAAATCCTCATCGAAATCGCAATCGATTTGGATTTCGATGAGGATTTCGACAAACGAGTGAAACCATCAAACCTTTTTAGATTTGGTATAAGTCGTCTATGAGTCAAACCTTTATAGCTAAGCTTGGAATTACTTTGACACTCAAATGATGTCCTTTCTTTGGTAAAGCGCAGGTGCATCCTCGCACCGCATCGAATGGGTGCTCTGGCTCACACGACGCTGGTGCGCACCGAGACGGTGCGGCGCTACCCAATTCACAATCTGTTCAAATAATTTTAGGCTTAGCTATAAACCTTTAGCCTGCCAGACACTTACATCAGAATCCGTCGATTACATTTTTGCCAACTACTGTACCGCTTTCCTGTAGCATGTGAGCTTTCCTCAGGACTTCGGCGCTGAGTTTCCCAAGGTTCTGATTAACGACTGATTGAAGCTTTCCACCGTCAATCAATTCGGATATGCGATTGAGCAGTTCATGTTGTTTTTTTATGTCTTGCGTTTGAAACATCGACCGAGCGAACATGAATTCCCAGCTAAAGCTCAGCGCTTTCGGTTTGATCTGGTGAATCTCTAGATGCTCGGGGTCGTCTATCAATGCGATGTGACCGCGTGGCTTTATCAGGTCAATAATTGTCGTGAAGTGTCCTTCGGTGCCATTGAGGGATGCGACGTAACGTGGTTCAATGCCGAGCGCTTTAATTTGATCAACTAGTGACTCGCGGTGATTGATCACTTGGTCGGCGCCCATTTGCTCAACCCAACGGATAGTCTCCGGACGCGAGGCAGTCGCAATCACTTCCAACCCGGTTAACTGCTTTGCAAGCTGGATCAATATCGAACCCACACCACCGGCAGCTCCGATTATGAGCAATTGTTCACCTGCGCCATCACCTTCTTTTAGCATGTATGAATCGAAGAGAATTTCCCAGGCAGTAATAGAAGTGAGCGGAAATCCGGCCGCTTCTGCAAATCCAATGGATTCGGGTTTTCTTCCGACGATGCGTTCGTCAACAACCTGATATTCGGCATTGCTTCCCGGGCGATTGAGATCACCCGCGTAGAAGACTTCGTCGCCAGTTTTGAAAAGTCGTACGTCACTGCCGACGTCCCGGACAATACCGGTGGCATCGTAGCCAATGATCCTAGGCGTTGTTCCCGGATCAAAGCGATTGCGCACTTTGACGTCTACCGGATTTACGGAGACGCCGCGTACCTCGACCAGAAGATCACGTGGTCCGGGCTCGGGCGTACCGGTCTCAAACTCAACCAGGGAGTCGGGCTTGGAGATGTGGCCTGTTTTGTTGTAACCGATTGCTTTCATTTTTGACGAAGGAGTTGGAAGCTATACTAGAGCCTGTCCCAGAAGTGTAACTCTACAGTCTGAGAGAATTTGTAGCAACATGTCGAATGTCGAATAAAAAAGGTAGCGCAGGCGCGTCCTCGCGCCGCAAGGAGGTTCAAACGCACTGGCTTACACGATGCAGGTGCGCACCGGGGACGGTGCAGCGCTACCCTGCTACATATTTGAATTACACCCTGTGCATACAGCACCTTTTTGCGGTATTTCGAGATAAAAACGACATGATACTTGCAGTCCCATGTTGTATGGTTCAGCTTGCTGTAGTTTTCTTATTTATGCAATCTAAGCCCAGCATACGTGTTGAAAACCTTACCCGGCAATTCGGAAGGCTCAATGCGATCAAAAATGTAAATTTCACAGTCAATCACGGTGAGATTGTTGGTTTTCTGGGTCCAAACGGTGCCGGTAAGAGCACTACCATGCGAATCTTATGCGGCATTATGCCTGCGACTTCAGGCTCGGCCTGGATTGATGGCATTTCAGTCGCAAAGAAGCCACAGAGAGTAAAACGATTGATTGGCTACATGCCTGAAAACAATCCTCTGCCGGAAAATCTTCGAGTTGCCGAATATTTACGCTTTCGAGCAAATTTAAAGGGGGTTCCATCTAAAGTGCTGCGTTCGACGGTTCAGGAAGTGATGGAAACCTGCGATCTTGCCCGCACGGCACGGCGCAAGATTATCGGCACACTTTCAAAGGGTTTTCGTCAACGTGTCGGGATCGCAGATGCACTGCTCGGAAATCCCAAAGTAATCATCATGGATGAACCGACAATCGGTCTCGATCCTCATCAGATTCAGGGTATTCGTAAGCTAATTGACCAATTGCGTGGCCGCATGACCGTAGTTTTATCGAGTCATATCCTGCCAGAGATTGAACGTTCCTGCGACCGGGTAATTATCATTAATCGAGGCCGGGTTGTCGCCACCGGCAGCAGCGACCAGTTACGCGAAGAGTTTTTGCCGGGTAACCGCTTCCAAATAGAGGCCAAAGGCACTGAGGACGAGATTATGCAATTGCTCCAGGCACAGGAACTCAAAACTGAAATCCTGGACAAGCAAGTGTGCGACAATGAAAACATAACTCTCATCATTCGCGTTGAAGGTACCGGTGAACTGGGACCGCAATTAATCCGTGCATTTCAGGCGCCCTCTAATTGTGAATTGCATAGTATTGCACCTCGAATACCAAATCTGGAAGAGATTTTCCTGGCCGCAACAAAACGCTCATGGGAAGAAACTATTGATGTAGCCAAAAAGAGCTCTAAGCCCAAATAATGAGAAACTTTATTACCTTGCTCAAATACGAGATCCGAATGCTTCTGATCAGTCCGTCAACTTACGTAGCGGCTGTTCTTTTTCTGATCCTGATGGGATTCCTGTACTGGGCCATTCTCCGGGGCATGGTCAGTGCGCCTCAGGATGATCTGCCAATCGTTCAGTTCTTAAATGTTTTCTGGATACCGGTATTTTTTGTTGTTCCCATACTGACTATGCGCAGCATCGCCGAAGAGCGCCATACCGGTACCCTGGAAACATTAATGACCACTCCAACTTCAAGCCTGACAATGATATTTAGCAAGTTTCTGGGAGCTTACTGCTTTTATATGTTTCTATGGCTTTTAACTTTAAGTTTCCCCCTGATCACTTCAAAGCTCTTTCCGGGTATTGGCGTCGGCAGTCACTTGTTCAAAATCGAGCCTATTGTCGGTGGCTTCATTTTTTTAGCACTCAGTGGCATTTTCTTTATCTCCATTGGCATCTTTGCAAGCAGCATTACAAGGAGTCAACTGGTAGCTGCAATGCTCAGTTTTACGGCTATTTTTGTGGCGATTGTCGGCGGACAACAACTTGGCAATATCGCACAAAGCAGCGCCGAGCTGCCGTTCGGACTCGGTGGACTTATCAACTATCTACAGGTTTTCAACCATCTCGAAGATTTTTCGCGCGGTGTCATTGATACGCGCCCATTCTTCTACTACACAAGCACCGGCGTTTTCTTTCTGGGGCTGGCTACTTTAATGACGGAGGCAAGAAAGTAATGCCAACAGACCCCAGCAACGAATTCGCTCTGATCCGCCGTTTGCAGACTGCCAACCGTACGGTTCAGGCTCTTCTGGCCCTTAGCCTAATGGCTGCACTCAACTTCCTTTCAGCAAATTATTTCAAACGATTTGATCTGACCCAATCAGGCGCGTACACCCTCGCTGCAGAATCCAAGGCATATATACGTCAACTTGAAGAGCCTGTTAAAATCATTGTCACCATCCCTCAGGAGACCGATCGGAAAGAGTTATTGCTCATACGCAAAGATTTGCAGAAGTTACTTCGCGAATATGAGTTTGTCGGCAAGCAAAATGGGCAATCTCTAATAAGCGTAGAATTTGTCGACATTTACCGCCAACGGGCACGTGCCAAGGAACTTGCCACCCAATATAACCTGACCAAAGAAAATACGATCCTGATTGCATCAGGTGAGCAGTTTCGTGAACTCAGCATGGTCGGACTCTATGAATACGACGATGGTAATACCCGCGGTTTTCGGGGCGAGCAGCTTTTCACGTCGGCGATACTCGAGGTTTCCAACAAACAGCCACAGAAAATTTACTTTCTCGTAGGTCATGGAGAGATGCGGCTGGATGACGTAGATACACTCCGGGGACTATCACAACTCGAAAGTTTTCTGCGCGAGCGAAATTTTGAACTCGCAACGCTTGATCTGGCAATTGACAGGAGTGTCCCTGAAGACGCATCGCTCGTCATTATTCCTTCGCCTCAAGCCAGTCTGCAACCGGAAGAAGTTGAGAAGCTGCGTCGATACATGGACGACCGCAATGGTCGCATGATCGTGCTGGTTGACCCTGGAAGACGCCACGGCATGGGCGATCTATTTTTTGACTGGGGGGTACTTGTGGAAGATACGGTTGTGATTGACAAAGGAGCCGACTTTCGTGTTCAGGGCGGTGACTTGATTATTCGCCGCTTTGCCAAGCATCCGATTACACAGCTGCTTATTGACTATCAGATCACGACCCTTTTTGGCCAACCGCGAACAATTCGCATAGATCCGACATCCATTAGTGACAGCCGCTTACAAACGTATCATCTGATCGGTACTTCCGAACAAAGCTGGGCAGAGCGCGATTACCGTACACAAAATCCACCGGTTTTTGATGAGCAGCGTGATCAGAAAGGACCTGTTAGTATTGCTACGGTCTCGACCCGCAGCTCCGGAATCGAACTAGGCATAACCATTCCCGGTGGGCGCATGATTGTCTTCGGGAATTCGGATTTTATCGCCAATAACCGCCTTCAGGCTTTTGGTAATCAGACCTTATTCATTAACTCAATCAACTGGGTACTCGACCGCAACAATTTGCTCAACATCCCGACACGCAAACTGGAAAGCTATCAGATCGTGATCAGCGAACGTGATTTGCGCCGCATGCTTTACTACTTTTCACTGGTGCCGGCAGCGTTTGCAAGTCTAGGCTTTCTTGTATACATTATACGACGTCATTAATCCAATGAGACTACGATTCACAGCATTCTTACTCGTTCTCAATATTCTTACAATTGGACTCATCTTTCTGCTCAGTAAAAGAGTCGACGATGGCAGTATCCAGGCAGGCGGGCTCTCCGGGATGATTAGCCGCGAAGCGATCGAGGCAACTCGTATCGAATTTAGTGGTGAAGGACTGGATACACCGCGCATTCTGGAACGCAAAGGCTCATCATGGGAGATCGTTCAGCCAATTCAATGGTCGGCAAATTACTTCGCGATCAACAGGATACTCAATCAACTTCAGTTCCTTGAAGAAGAGGCCTCTTTTTCCATCAATGAAATAAAACGCACCGGGCAGAGTCTGGCAGATTATGGCCTGGAAGACCCATGGATAAAACTAAGCATCATTAACGAGGACGAAACTCTTGAGCTGGGAATTGGCAACGTCACGGAAATTGGCAACCATTTTTACATACTCGGGCCAAACAAAAAAAATGTCTTTGTCATCAATCGACAGTTCATTGACGGTTTACTCGTTGACTTGAATGACCTGCGCAACCGCGAAATATTCAAGATCCCGGTTTTTGAAGTCCAGGCACTCAGCCTGCAGATGAACAACCCTGAAGCAATCGGAGACAGCGACTTTAAAGTTCGTATCGCACGTACCAGCAACGGCTGGATGTTCGAGTCTCCACTTGCCGCAGAGGCCAATGCCTCTCGAGTCTCCAATACTATCAATACACTGACAGCCGCCCGAGTCGTGGAATTCAAATCATCAGAAACCGGGGACCCCATTTTACAAGGTCTCGAAGATCCGGCCATGCGAATCACATTACATGGCAATAGACGGGAGCAAACCCTCCTGATCGGCAATAAGATCATAACCGGCAATAAACCACCTATTTATTACGCGCGGATAGAGGGCAATCCAACCGTTTTTACAGTTGAGGCTGAAACATTCGACAGGCTGCGCGAAGCTGAAGAAACACTTCGCGAACGCAGCATCCTAAATTTTGCAGCGGAAAGTTTAACATCTATCGACCTTTCAGAGGGCGAACATTCCGTCCGTCTACAAAAACTTGAGACCGGCGACTGGCAAGTCATTGAAAGTAATACGGAAGCAGGCGTACAACCCTATAGCGCTGATTCTGCCATTATCGCAAAACTCATCGAAAGTTTACAAAACCTCCGTGCCAGTGGCTTTGCAATCGATTTACCGACACCGGCTGACCTGGATCGCCTTGGCTTCAATAATCCGCGGCGCAAAGTTCAATTGACGGCCGGAGACCAAAAGATTGTCCTTTTATTGGCCCATCCGGAAAATGAAAATAAAAAACTATATGCCCGCAGCAACAAAGCTGAATATGTCTACACCGTCGACCGCCGTACGACACTCGGGACTATACCACTCAATGCAGCCTATTACCGCAATCGAACCCTGGAAATACTCCCCGGAGCTGCTCTGATTACCCGTATTCAACTAGAGGCGCTTTCGACCGGTAAAACCCTCTTTGCACACTCTCTGAAAAATCCAGATGATCTCTGGCTGGAAGCCCTGATTGATTTACCCGAAGAAGAACGGGAATCTTTGCTTACCCTGCTGGATATTATCAGAAAATTCGAGGTTAAGGAGTATTTGATCGATGGTTATCGTGAAAGTTACCCCCTGGACAGCGAAACGAATCGTCCCTGGCTCTATAAACTCAGCGCCGAAATGCTGCTGCCGGATGACGAAAATGGCCGTCTTGAAACCCGGACTTACGTTTTCACCAAGCGCTTTTCCGGGACATCACAGATCGGAGCATCGAAACTGCACAACGTCATATTCTCTATCCCGCAGGCCACCATTGACGCACTGTTTACCTTTACAGACGATATACAGCCACCACCGGAAGCCACGGGTCAGCCGATTTCGGATCAACCTGAGATTACATCCGTCCCGGAACCGAAACCGATCGGAGAACCCTCAGCAGACACAACCAGTGAAGCTGAGCCGGAGCCAGCTAACGCCATAGAAAGAGAACCCATAGGTACAACAGAAGTGGTGAATATAGTCGAAGAACCTGAACCTGAACCGGAACCCGAACCAACCGATGAAAAGGTAACAAAGCCGGAGAGCGCAACTGCCTCTGAAACAACAGATGAGGCCAAACCTGAGCAAATCGGTGAAGGACAACCAACGAACCAGGCCAAACCGGAAACGATCAATAACACAGATTTTAATTTGAGTAACGAGACGGAACCACTAAAGAATCCATAAACAACAATTGATACTGATCACATGGGTAAAGAATGTAAAAAGAAAGTAGTAAAACATATTATAATCGGCCTCGATTTTTTACTACTAATGTCTTTCCTGGCACTATCTCTGGTTGCCGGTTCCCTGATCGCCTACGGATATGTCTCGATACCTGCAAAGTGGGCCAACAAAAAACTGCAAAGAAGCGAGTTCGACGGTTTCCATATTCAGGCTGACAGCTTTCATTTAAAATTAGGGCGGCAAATAAAACTAATTGGCCCAAGGATTTACCACAGTGAAACTAACAAACCAATACTGGAGGCTGACAGTACCGAAATCCACTACAGCTTTAAGAAGTCCGGATCGTACCAGTTTAATGTAACCAAACTGATAGTCACAAATGGTATTCTGGCAATGCCCGCCGTTTATGCACCCGATGGCAAGCGCACCAATGTACTTGAGAAAGTTACATTCCACCTTAGCCCGACGGAAAGTTGTATTCGAATCAACTCATTTGTTGGCAAACACGAAGACATTTATCTACGAGGCTCCCTCGAATGGCCAGTCGCTGCTCCCCAAAAGACCCAAAAAAGGACCTCAATCCAGCAACTCTACAAACTTATTGCCTCTGCGCTTAAAGAAAAAGCCAGATTCTCGCCCTTTATTCAACCTACCCTTGAATTTGCCTTGTCTACAGGCCTGGACAACTTGATAGACGTATCCCTGTTACTCTCATGCGAACAATTAGAATACTCTCAAATTGCCGGTAACTACTTTAGCCTTAGCACCAATTTTGTGTTAAACAAGGGTCAGTTGGATGCTCAGACGCCTTTATTATTGCGTGCCCGGGAGATCACTTTTGCCGATCTGGACATTTTTGCCAAAGATATCGTTGCCCATGTAGCAAAAGAAAGATGGCCCGCGGTTTTCAACGGCTCCATGCCTAAGTTCGAGATTAGCGCTCACCGGCTTACAACCGGCAAGATTGAATTGGACGCCCCTCGAATAGGGATAGATCCATCTGCATTTCCCGTGCTTAAATTCTCTGGCACCACCTGTGGATTCCACGGAAGCACTGCGTTTTCAGGGTTACTTAACAGTGCAGACAAAAGTGGACAAGTAAATGCAAATGGCGCCATCGATATTTTTGACCTGCTTCCGGACTCAATGGTCGCAAAGCTTCCGACACTCAAATTTGATTCCACACCTTTCTACAGGTTATCGGCTAACTTAAACCAGAAATTCGAGGTCAACAATGTTCGTTTTCATGTAAATGTTAAAGATTTGACCGCCAACGAACTAAACTTCGATAATATAATTGCCGACGGTTACTATCGAAGTGGAACTCTCCATGTTGAAGACATCCAAATTGACCGCGAAAAACAATGGGTCGACGGATCCTACTATCATAATACACAAACGAAAGACTTTCAAATAAGCCTGCAGGGGGCAGTACTTCCCAAGCAATACAACTCACTGCTGCCCCAATGGTGGAGCGATATATTCAAAGACCTGCACTCTGACCAGGAAACTACCACCCACGGCGATTTCGCGATTCAGGGCAAAATGCAAAAAGCCGGTAAACTTTCAATGTTCGGACATGTCCGGGCAACAAACTTTGCGTATAAGAACGCCTTCTTTGACGCCTGTGAACTAATCGTTCGCAACCGCCAAAACTACGTTGAAATTCATGATATTAGAGCTCGAGTCGGCGAAGGCCGAGCAACAGGCAATCTCGGATTTACCAGCGCCAGTCCCCCCCGAAAAGGTTTGTTATCAGTTCGATATAATTTTGACTCAGCGCTGCCGATCGAAACCGCCTCGAATGCATTAGGTGGTGCCATAGCCGACGTTTTGAGCAATCTTGAACTAAGCGGATTGCCCGATGTTCAGGTAAATGGAGTCTTTTTTAGCAAAGACTTTGAAGAATATGCAGATAAAGATAGCGTATATCTTCAGGCAAAAATAGATACACCACTCAAGTTCTATGACGTTCCGCTGGATCACTTAGAGCTAAAGCTTATCGGCCTGGGTAGTGACATCCATCTGCGCGACGTTCAGTTTGGCTATGCGGATGGTATTGCAAATGCCAGGGCCGACATTCTTCCCACTGAAAGCGAAACACCGGAAATGTGTTTTACAATGAATCTCAAAAATGCCAATCAGGCCAAAGCGGTTGAAAATATACCCAGCACAGACGAAAGTTCATCAACCACACCCGAAACAGAATACGAAGACCCCGCCAGAGTCTCAGGTCTGGTCAATCTCGATACTCACGCCAAAGGGCCACTATCCGACATCTATGGATTTGAAGGCTACGGCAAAATGGAAATACATAACGAAGCACTGGGTTCGATTCAGTTACTGGGGCCACTCTCCAAAATCCTCAAAAACACTGTTTTCAACTTCACGTCTTTCAATTTGAATCACGTGCATACCATCTTTGAAATTGATAATGAACAGCTCGTCATCAAAGACTTGAAGATCAATGGTCCACGTACAAGAATCTCCGCAATCGGTACCTTTCAACTACCTGATCAGGCGTTGGATATGGATGTAAAAGTAAGCCTATTCGCCAATGCTGGTAGATCCAACTCGGCAATCAATGCACTTGGCCGTGCAATTGCTTCACCGCTACCCAACTTATTGTCCTTCAAACTAACCGGTACTATACAAAATCAAAAGATTCGCTCCAAGTTGGACCCAAGAAACCTAATCCCTTCATTTAATTAACCCAACTCAGCGTAGCTACGCCAGAGCCATCACAACAAGGATGCCTGTGCGCCGCACGCAACCTCCGTCTGTCCTCGCTAGTTGTGTGATTTTTTGTAAAATTGCAGAAAAATCTTTAAGTGGATGCTTGACGGATAAACGATCGTTTCTACGGTTCAATGTTTTGAAGGCCGATGGTGTAATGGTAACACTACTGTTTTTGGTACAGTCATTCGGGGTTCGAGTCCCTGTCGGCCTGCCAAATTATTCTGATGGTCTGCTTAAACCGTTTAAGCACCTGTATCACTTGCACCGAAACGTGCCTTGATCCAGTTTTTGATACCGTCTTTGATCGCCTCTACTTTTTCAGGGCCTTCGGTGATAAACCAATAGACAAGCCACCCTGAAAATGCTGCAGCCAGTGTTGAGAATAGTATCGCAGTGACTGCGATCAGGCCGTCTTCCTCAGCAATACTGACTCCAATAACAAAAATAGCCATCGCCGGAAGAGTATTCGTGCCGGGTATCGGAAATACCATAAAGAAAGCCATAGCAAAAATGGTAATGGACAATATCGAGTGTCCAAACCTGGAGTGGATCCAGCGTTGCCTGGGTTTTATTAGCTTTTCTGTCCGTTTCAGAAAATGAAGGGCAAAGCTGGTGATGCTTTGAACCATCTTGAGGGGAATCCGGATTTTTTTGAGCCGCTTCGGAAGTTGTACCTGTTTGCGTCCAATAAACATCTGAACTGCAATAATTATCATACAAATGCCGAATGGCGTACTATATCCCAATGCGGGAACCGGAAGTGCACTGGGTAAGGACAGTATGATCAACAGGAGCCCGAAACCTTTGTCGCCAACAGCTTCCATGAGTTCACCGACGGAAGGGCTTTCTTCGTATTTATTAAGGATCCTTTGCAATGCTTCGGCAAGTGAAAGGTATTCCTGTGTTTCCTGATCTGTTGTTATTTCTTCTTCCGATGTCATCCAAGCTTGCGGTTTTAGTTTAAGCCATATTGAAAGCTTCCATATGAAGGCCAAGCAAACAGATGCAAGGATTAAAAATGCAGTACATGAACCTGCACGCCTTGCATTGTTTGGAGGATCGTTTGATCCAGTGCATTGTGGGCATTTAGAGATTGGTAACTGTGCATTGCAACAGACGGGTGCAGATTGTGTGGTTTTCATACCGGCATACCGTTCACCCATGAAACATCGGCCGTTCGCCAACGATGCAGACCGGATGCAGATGCTTCGACTGGCCCTGCAGGATGAAATCAGGTTCGAATTGAATACATTCGAGGTAGAACAAAGTGGATATAGCTTCACAATAAATACGGTGGATCATTTTAGAGAACTCTATTGTGACGCCGAGCTATTCTGGATTATCGGTGAAGATCAATTTACTTCTCTGAATAAATGGCACCGGATTGATGAGCTTATGAAAAAGATAACTTTTTTGGTTTACCCAAGGCTTGCAGGCCAGCGCATGTTTGAACAGACCATTCATGGATTACGTTATCAGTTATTAAAAGCGGATACAATTCCAGTAAGCTCAACGGAGATACGTGAGCGTTGTGGAAAAGAGCGGCCATTATCCGGCTTGGTGCCGGATTCAGTTGAAGCTTTCATTTACAAAAAAGGCCTGTATAAGAAAGGAAATTAGATAGATTTGATGACTTCAGAAAAAACAAAGGAATCTTTAACGCTGAACGAGGTTCGTTGCGCAGTTGCAGCGATCGAAGATAAAAAAGGGGAGTCGATCCGTGTGCTCGATGTCCGAAATATCTCTTCAGTTACCGATTACATGGTCATAGCAACCGGAACATCGCCCCCGCATATCAAAGCGATTAAGATTGCCTTGGACGGAGCTTTGAATAAAGCCGGTATTACATTGTTAGGAGAGAATCGCGAAGTTGAAAGTGGCTGGATTGTCGTGGACGCGTTTCATTTTATGATTCATTTGCAGACTGAAGAGATGCGTGACTTTTACCGGCTTGAACAGCTTTGGAAAGATGCAGAAGTTGTTGAAATCCAGTAAGTCAAGTGAATTTAAGCTATGACATAAAGCTTTTTTAATTCCAGTATCCTTTTTGAATTATTTAATTGACAGAAATGATGAACATTAAACATTTCTATAGGTCTAATGTTTATAGCTAACTTTTGCTTAAATTTAACAATCCAATAACTACTATGAAATATTTTAACCATGTTGCAGCGTTTTTTGCTGTCCTTACGATAAACTCCCTAAATGCTGAACTAATTCTTGAAGATTTTGAAAGCTATGTAGATACAAGTGCCCTCCATGCAGACATTTTCTCTTTTGGCAGTGCTGCTCAGGCAGGCAAGCCTTCGCTTGCTGAAGGTCTTGGAGAAAATGACACTAAGGCTGCCTGTTTTAATTTGACATGGGAAACCGGCAATAACGCTAACATGTGTTTTATTAACCTTTCTCCAAACACGAAAAATTTAAAAGGTTATTCCGAGATTAATGCATTTCTTTACCTTGAAGCCTATCCCAGTGAAAGTCCTTCTCCCAATGAAAATGCTTCTGCTGTAGCATCGAATCCTACAATTGTAAAACTTGCTATTGAAGGCAATGATGGCACAATCTGGCAGACCCGTTCAGTTAAAGCAGAGAGACCTGCAATAGATTCTGTTTATAACTTGAGATTCAGACTAAATACCAGGGATATGGAGCGTGTTGAAGGCAATGGTTCTTTTGAAGACGTAGTTTCCAACATAAAAAATATTCGAATGCGGTTTGAGAATTCTAGACGTTCCGGCTTTCGGCAAGACGCTTACATCGATTCGATCAAGGCTATTCAGTAACTGCCGCAAAGCCTTGTTTTATTGTTTAGCGAAATATTTCTAAAAGTTTTAGATTGCTAAGAAAGGTGCGATATATCACGCACCTTTTTAATTAACCGAAGTCCATTTTTATATGTTTGCCGAAACTATCATTCACAACAGATTTCTATCCATCATTGCTATTTTTTCACTGCTTTTTCTGCCATTTTCAGGGCTTTGGGGCGGGGGCGAGTCACAAGCCGTTGGAACCCTTAGTGAAAAATCCAGGGTTATGTCGACCGAAATTGCTCCCGGCACAAAAATAGGCATTTGGGTCTGGCAACGTGAGTATGTAGTCGATCTGTGGGAACGTACCTTAATGTTGGATTTCTGCCGATCACACGGGATAGGGAGCATCTTTGTACAGGTTCATTTTGATAAGACAGAACAAGATGATTACGTTCTTGCAAACCCTCAGGCCTGGAATGATTTGCTGTTGATGGCTAATGCCTTGGGCATTCGTGTAGAAGCTCTGGATGGAGCAGGTAATATGGCTTTTGCTGTCAATCGCTCGGATACCATTTCCCGCCTCAAAGCGGTGCTTGATTTTCATGTTAATCAGCCTGCAAATGCCCGATTTTCAGGTATACACTATGACATTGAGCCTTACACAACCCCTCGCTGGAAATCCGGTGAACAGCGGGAAGTCGCTATCGAGCTTTTGGAAACACTCTCAGAGTTAAGAAAAATAGTTTATGATGCAGACCCATCACTTACTTTCGCGAACGACATCCCTTTCTGGTATGACGGTAATGAACAATTTCTGTTAGAATTTGGCGGTGCGAAAAAATATTTAAACGAGCATATACAAGACATTTCAGACTTTGTTGGGATTATGTCTTACCGCACTAAGATGACTGGTGAAAACTCAACATCAGAAATAACTAGTGGTGAATTAGACTATGGCGCCAAAATTGGACGTCCGGTTTATCTTTCGCTCGAAACGGTTGAACTACCGGACACACCACAGCTCACCTTTCACGGAAAAAGTGCAGCCGATGTTGCTTTAGCAGTTCGTGAATTAGGTGAGGTGCTCAAATACAGTTCAGCGTTTGGAGGTGTCTTCCTGCACGATTATAGAGCCTTACGTTTGATTGGAGAACAGTGGGATTTGTCTGAAATAAATAATTGAATGGCAGTATTCTCGATGAATCCTAAACCGATCGGAATCTAAATACCGTTTGCAATTAACTGCCGGGTTTGATCGCCTCAATACTTGCGAGTTCAGGTGGAAGATCATCGGCCTTGTATGTCGGGAAACTAAGTTCAGCCAAACTGTGGTGAGGCACGTCAAAAGTAGTCTTGCCGGAGCTACGATCAACAATGACGCCAATGGCAACAGGTCTTGCTCCGTGCAAACGGCATTGTTCCAATGCTTCGACAACACGGCCACCGCGCGTAATGACGTCCTCAACGATCAGCACCTTTTCGTTCGGTTCAAATCTGAAGTTCCGGCGCAGCTTGAGTTTATCATCAACTTTTTCAAGAAAGAGGAAACGCAGATTAAGCTGGCGGGCGACCTCCTGGCCGATCACAAGCCCTCCCATTGCAGGTGCTACGACCGTAGTTGCACCGTAACTTTGCAAATCTTCGGCCAGAAATTCAGCCATTCGTGTTACTTTGTTCATATGCTGGCAAACCTGTGCACATTGAAAGAAAAAGGCGCTATGCAGGCCGGAGCGCAAAACAAAGTGGCCTTCAAGAAGGGCACCGCTTTCGCGAAAGAGTTGAAGGACTTCTTCTTTTTTTGAATTCATTCAAGTAGGTTGGAATGCAAATAAAGAACTGTGAAGAGAGAAAAATATATTTTTGATAAAAATTACTTGGAGTTGGCATTTTTACCTTCTGACTACATATACGATTAAGTTTCAAATGATTCCCTTGCTACATCGCTATATTTTGAAAGAGGTCCTCGTCGCCATAGGGCTGGCAATGGGACTGTTCATTTTTATTTTATTGCTAGGCAATTTGTTAAAAGATGTTGCCAGTCTGGTTGCGGCAGGTAAATTAGGCATCTGGGTTTTCCTGAAGCTGGTTGCTTTGCTGATTCCTTATATTGCTTCCTATGCATTGCCACTTGGTGTTTTAACGGGTTCACTGATGGCTTTGGGCCGTCTTTCATCACAGCAGGAAATTACTGCAATGAAATCCGCTGGTCAGAGTCTGTATCAAATTGCATCACCGGTTTTTCTGATTTCTTTCATTGGAATGATTGGCGGGGTGCTGATCAATCTGCAGTACGCTCCAAAGTCCCGGATCGCCTACAAGCGGATGATGATCTCTGCGGTCAGTAAAAATCCGGCCGAATTCATTGAAGAGAGACGATTTATCCATGAATTTCCCAACTTCGTTATTTATATGGGAGATAAAGACGGGCCGTTGATGAAAGATTTCTGGATATGGGAATTGGATGAAAAACAGCGCGTAAAGCTTTTTTTGCGGGCAAAAGAGGGTGAACTGAATTATGACCGCAAGAACAATTCACTGGTTCTCATCCTGAGAGATGCAACCGCTGAAAAAAGAGATGACGATGATCCGGAGACGTTTACCGGCGATGCCTTACGCTCAATCTTTTTTGGCGAGCTTCCACTCGAATTGCCTATGGACCAGCTTTTTGGCGAAAAGAACCAAAGGCGAGCAAAGATTAAAGAACTGACTTTTGCTCAGTTAATGAAAAAGCGCAAAGCTGAGATGAGCAAAGAGGTAGAGGAGAATGACGGCATGTCAAAAATGCGTATGAAAATACAGATTCATATACAAAAAAATTTCGCGATGGCATTCTCTGTTTTTTCACTAGCAATTTTTGGTGTTCCACTGGCAATTCGAGTGGGACGTAAGGAAAGCTATGCGAATCTTGCGATGGCATTGGTAATCGCTTTAACGTACTACTTTCTGATTATTGTAGTCAGTTGGTTTGAGGGTAGTCGCAGTTTGCGCCCTGATTTGTTGATATGGGTTCCAAACATTCTCTTTCAGGTGTTTGGCTTTATTATGATCAGGAATGCAGGCAGACACTAATCATTTTAGTATAATCCACAACAAAAACAACCCTTCCAAATGGCGCAATTTCTAAAAAACCTAATCCGGCGAAGCCGGAACCAATTTCAAGTTTGAGATTTCATAAAAGCAAGGTACTAAGTTTGCATTTTCGATAATAACTTTTGAATTTTTCGAGATTTAAGTAAATTCTATCCTAAAGAAGTAACATTAAAATAAAGAACAACATGACCCGTAACCAAATAGAAACAGCGGTTAATGAAGGAATTCCATTTACAATAAGAATGGCAGATGGAGAGAAGTACGATGTGCATAAACGCTATCAAATTGCTCTTGGAAAAACCACAGTAATTGTGATTGGAGAGAATGATATGCCTCACATATTACCATTGTTAACCATGACTGGAATTAGCTATCTCAAAAGAAAAGAAAACTAAGGAAACAGGTTGGTGTCGCTTCAATAGCTCTAGCTCTATTAGTTTTGCCCTCCAACTAAGCATTGATCCGTTACTTTTTGAAAGAGTTTACAGAATATCGTCGATTCTTTCAGGTCTAAAGAATGTCCTATAGCGAATGAGGATCAAAGAAATTGCCAAACCTCCTTCAGTGGATTTGTTGATCGAGCGGTTTGGTTACCGTGAATTACCGTTTATACTCGATAGTTCGCTATCAAATGACGATCTGGGGAAGTGGAGTTTTTTCGGTGCGAATCCATTTCTACTTTTTGAAGGTAAGGATGGTAAATATGTGAAACGTCGAATATCGAATGCTGAACAGCGAACGTCGAACGTTGAACGTCGAACTTTGAATTTTGAGGGCGGAGATTTAGAAGGGCGTGATGGGCTGGAATGCTTGCGCGCGATAATGGCGGATTACTTGATTAAGAATACATCCGATATTCCTTTTATTGGTGGAGCGGTCGGTTTTATTGCGTACGATTATTTTCGGCAGATTGAGAAAGTGCCCACGTTGGCTGAAGATGACAAAAAGTTGCCGGATATGTACTTTGGATTCTACGATGGGATTGCTGCATTGAATCACGAAACCGGGGTTTTGAGCCTCATTGCTCTTGGGATAAGAGATGATGCCGACAGAGTAATTGAAGAGTTGCAGGCGATTATTGAGTCGGATGTAAATATTATCTCTGAGTGTCCTTTGCCACAGCGCGGAGCCTGGGAGTGGAATGTTGAGGCTGCTGTTTATTTGAAAATGGTCGAGCGGGTAAAAGCCTACATTGCCAGCGGTGATGTCTATCAGGTAAATCTCTCGCAGCGGGCATGTTGTCGTTACGAAGGTTGCCCTGTACGTCTTTACCAAGCACTGCGTGCCAGTAATCCGGGACCTTACGGTGCGTTTATCGATTGTGGAGATCTGGTGCTTTTATCGACCTCCCCGGAGCAATTTCTACGCAAGCGAGGTCGGCGGGTTGAAACGCGTCCGATCAAGGGGACACGGCCAAGGGGTGCCACTGCCGGGGAAGATCTGAACCATGCCGCTGAATTGCGAGATTCGGAAAAAGATCGTGCCGAGTTGCTGATGATCGTCGATCTGGAGCGTAACGATCTTGGCCGTGTTGCAGAGTTTGGCAGTGTGCAGGCTGAACAGCTATACCATCTGGAGTACTACGCATCTGTGATCCATCAGACAGCGTTGGTTAAAGCGCTTATGGCAGAGGATAAAGATGTATTTGATTGCATTCAGGCACTGTTCCCAGGTGGGTCAATAACCGGCGTCCCCAAAGTTAGGGCGATGGAAGTTATTGAGGAACTTGAGCCGAACCGACGTGGGGTGTACACGGGATCCATTGGCTATATTGGATTCGACGGTGATGCGGAATTGAATATTGCCATTCGCAGTCTTCATCTGAAAGACGGTTATCTGGACTATCAGGTGGGGGGGGGCATTGTCTGGGATTCAAAACCAGAGGATGAGTACCAGGAAACGCTGGATAAAGGCCGCGCAATGAAGGAGGCTATTGATAAGCTATGTCAAAAATTATAGTACTTCAATCCGGGTCATGCGCTCAAATGAATCCTTTACATTCGGGATTTGCTCATGGTTTTGGCATTTTCGAGACGATCAGGCTTTCCGATGGTCGACTGGAATTCTGGAAGGCTCACTATGAACGATTTTCGCACTCTGCAAAGGCGTTCAATCTGCACTTTGATCAAAGCGAGGAAGCAATTCTGAAAGCGATCCGGGAATTGATCCATTCGGAAGGGCTTCGGGATGGCATTGTGAAGCTATCTCTGCTCAACGAAGGAGCAGATTCATGTTGTTACGTGTACTCCCGTTCCATGGAGACGGCGGATGCGCATATAAAATTGCATTTAAATCCGAGAGTGCCCTTAAATGAGCATTCATTGCTGGCTGGGCACAAAACGCACAATTACATGGAGTCGATGCATTTGAAGAAGGTGGCAAAGAGGAATGGTTTTTTCGATGTCGTTCGATTGAATACTGCCGGATTTTTGGCTGAGACAGCGATGGCGAACCTGTTCTTTGTAAAAGACGATACTGTATTCACACCCGCTTTATCAACCGGCATTTTACCTGGAGTGATTCGTGCCGAAGTTATAAAGATTGCCGGAAAACATTCAATTTTCATTGAAGAGGGATATTACACGATTGAGGATTTGAAAGCTGCGGACGCTGCCTTTCTGACGAATTCGTCGTTGGGAATCGTGCCAGTTTGTTCTATCAATACAGAAGGTGCTGATCTAGTTTTTGATGGTTTGCATCCAATAATCAATGTATTAAAGGTTTCCTTAACTGCTGCAAAGAAATGTAAATAGGTTGAATTGATCAATGAATAAATACCGCACAAACCGCCGATCGCTAGAGCTTGGAAAGCAGACTTACCTTGTCGGTATTCTGAATCTGACTCCCGACTCGTTTTCAGACGGTGGCGAATATCTGGAAATGGATTCAGCTATGCAACAGTTTCATCGGATGGTGGATGAAGGCGCTGCGATTATTGATATTGGCGGCGAATCGACTCGACCCGGTCACACGCCGGTTTCGACTAAAGAGGAGATCGAACGCGTTGTTCCCTTTATTGAAAAGGTTCGATCTCAGACCGATACATTGATTTCAATTGATACCTCCAAGAGCGAGGTTGCAGATACTGCATTGAGGGCAGGGGCTGATATCGTAAATGATGTCTGGGGGGCGCAGCGTGATCCGGCAATGGCAGATGTAATCGCCGAGCACAAAGCCGCCTGTATTTTGATGCATAATCGCTCTTTAGAAGAAGCTGGTAGTGGCGACGTAATTCAATCGGTTACAGAGTTTCTGAAAAAGTCGATTGATCGGGTGAAATCGGCAGGGGTGGATGAGAGATCAATCATGCTCGATCCAGGACTTGGCTTTGGGAAGAACTTTGATGAAAATTGGGAGATTATGCGGCATCTGCCTGAACTCGTGAAAATAGGCTGCCCGCTACTTGTGGGGGCGTCCCGCAAGTCGATGCTCGCAAAGCTTTTGGACTTGCCTGAACCTAAAGCGCGTCTCAATGGAACACTGGCGACGACAGCGCTTGCAGTTCATGCGGGCGTAGATTTTGTTCGAGTGCACGATGTTCGCGAAAATCGTGAGTGTGCTCAGGTGATGGATTACTGTATACGCTATGAATAAAACTAGAATCGAATTAAAGAACCTGATCTTTTTTGCTCACCATGGAGTCCTTGAAGAAGAGGCTAAATTGGGGCAGCGTTTTAGTATCGACGTACTGCTTACGCTTGAAGATGGACTAGAGTTTGAAGCAGATAAAACCGAGCAAACGGTTAACTACGTCGAAGTGCATGCATTGGTAAAAGAAATCGTTGAGAATCGGCGGTTCAATCTGATCGAGCGCTTGGCTGAGGAGATTGGCAAAATAATTATTCAGCGGTTCGATAAAGTCACTGAAGCGACAATCAAAGTCAGAAAGCCATCGGTTCCGGTCGATTGTATCTGTGATTATTTTGCGGTGGAGGTTACCCAATGTCGTTAAATACTGTCTATCTCGCCTTGGGCAGTAACGTAGGCCAGCGACTTGAGCAGATGCGTTCAGCTCTGGGAATTCTTAGTGAAAAAGGCGTCGCGACAATTGTCGCGAGTTTCGTTTACGAGAATCGTGCGATTGGCATGGGCGATGCAGAACCCTTTCTGAATGCGGTGGTTCAGGCTAGAACCGCGTTTGCCCCGGAGGCATTGTTGGAGACCTGTATTGCAGTCGAGGTTGAACTGGGGCGCGTACGTTCAAAAGTCTGGTCTCCACGAACAATCGATATTGATATACTGACCTATGGGCAGTTGCAGCTTGAAACCGAAAAACTGTATTTGCCACATCCACGCATCGTAGAACGTGATTTCGTTTTGCAGCCTTTTGCCGATATTGCGCCCGAGTTTGAGTTGCATGGAAAATCGATAAGTGCATGGTTGGATGAATTAAAAATGGTTGAATTAACACGCATCGCAGACGATCTCATCCAGCCGCATTTTCCCTGAAGAATGAAACCCGAAGTTGAGATCGAATATTGTCCTGGTTGTCGCTGGCTACTGCGAGCGGCCTGGACAGCCCAGGAGTTGTTGACAACCTTTGAAGCCAATTTATCAGCCGTCACTCTGCGGCCTTCGGAGATAGGAGGTACTTTTCGGATAGTGCTTGACGGTTCTGTTGTCTGGGATCGCAAGGAAGAAGGCCGGTTTCCCGAAATGAAAGAACTAAAACAAAAGATTCGCGACCGTATCGATCCGGAGCGTGATCTTGGACATAGCGATGTTGGAGGGGAGCAGAAGAATGTCTGATTCGATTAGCTCGTTGGTCATCAGTGCAGCGCAAAAGCTTTCACAAGCTGTGGACGAATTGTCGTTTGCTGAACCAATAACGCACATTTACAATCCGCTGAATTATGCCTGGGCGGGGCATAAAAACTATTTGGAGCAACATGCCTGTTCGCTCAAAAAAGTTGTTTTTCTCGGGATGAATCCTGGCCCCTTTGGGATGGCGCAGACCGGGGTGCCCTTTGGCGAAATCGAGCATGTCCGCGACTGGATTGGTGTGGACACGCCTATTGAAAAACCGTTGAGCGAACATCCCAAGCGGCCTGTGGATGGGTTTGACTGCAAGCGCAGCGAGGTGAGCGGACGCCGGCTATGGGGCCTTTTTCATGAGCGTTTTGGGTCTGCCAAGACGTTTTTCAGCGATCATTTTGTCGCTAATTATTGTCCGCTGGTTTTTATGGAAATGAGCGGCCGTAACCGTACGCCGGATAAGTTGCCTGCCAACGAGGTTGTGGCCTTGTACAATGCTTGTGATATGCATCTGCGAGATTTGGTGAAGGCTTTGCAGCCGGACTGGGTAATCGGAGTCGGCGCATTTGCTGAAGCTCGTGCCAAAGCAGCCTTAGACGTTTTTGATCTTAACGTCGGCCGTATTTTGCATCCAAGTCCCGCCAGTCCGGCGGCAAACCGCGGATGGGGAGAGCAGGCGGCCCGACAACTTGAAACGCTTGGCGTCTGGTGAACTCTTTAAATGTCGAACTTTGAACAAGTTTTCCAGATTGCAAGTCTTAGGCTTGTATGGGAACCTACTTTTGCTCATGGCAAACGATCCACTATCTAAAATTTCTTCAAACCTGGTCGAGCCGGTTGAGAGTTTTCTGGCTTGGCTAGAGTTGGAACGGGGACTTTCCAGTAACACAATAACGGCTTATGCGCACGATCTGGCGCACTTTTCTCAATTTCTGGAGCGGCAAAAGGTTTCAGGCTGGAATCGGGTGGATGAAAGTGTAATCAGCGCCTGGAATGAGCATCTGGGGCAATCGAAATATGCTCGCAGCAGTCAGGCGCGCAAACTTTCTGCGGTTCGAATGCTGGCACGGCATCTGGTGCGTGAAGGCTTTCGGAAAGATGATTTTACGGAGCTTGTATCCGCGCCCAAGCTTTCACGTAAGTTGCCTGAAGTACTGACTTATCAGGAACTCCAGCGGCTGTTGGAAGCCCCAAATACGGCAACGCCATACGGCCTGCGTGATCGCGCGATTTTAGAGCTTTTTTATAGCAGTGGTTTGCGTGTATCCGAGCTTTGCGAAGTATTGCTGCAATCAATAAATCTGGACGAAGGCTATATTCGAGTTTTGGGCAAGGGTTCAAAAGAGCGCATTGCGCCGATTGGTTCTGCCGCAGTTACTGCTGTGCGAAACTATCTTTCAGGAGGCCGGCCCCACTTTGTAAAATCCAAAACCGGTAGTGAACTTTTCCTGAGCCAGCAGGGCAGAGCCATTTCACGCAAGATGGTCTGGGTGATGATCCGGCAGCATGCCGCAAAAGCCGGAATTGAAAAGCCAATCAAACCGCATTTGCTGCGTCACTCGTTCGCGACCCACCTGCTGGAAGGCGGAGCCGATCTTAGAGTTATCCAGGAAATGCTCGGTCATTCGGATATTTCGACGACACAAATCTACACCTCGGTTCAGACCAACCGTCTCGTTGATGAGCATGCGTTGTATCATCCCCGTTCGAAGGACAGTTAAAGCTAGACTATACAATCGAGTTTTCCCAAAAGTAATGTCCTTTCTTTGGTAAAGAGGTAGTGCAGTCGCACTGCATCGAATGCTCAGACGATCTGGCTCATACGGCGCTGGTACGCACCGTCTCCGGTGGGCAAGCGAAGTGGGCAAGGAAAAATAAAAAAACTTGACGATAATCACAAACCTTTAAAATTTAGCGCTTTAAATCACATGCCCGGATGGCGGAATTGGTAGACGCTGGGGACTTAAAATCCCTTTCCAGTAATGGAGTGTGGGTTCGAGCCCCACTCCGGGTACCAACTTAGATCCTCGAGTATACGGAGAGCGCTGGCGTGGTCCGGTAGTTGCGATGCGTATTGATATTTTCAGCAAAAGGTTTGTTACATCAAAAAGACAATTCATTAGAGGGCTTAAGTTATAAAGCACTAAAGAGTCGGCTGACAGAAGCAGGTGTAAATCCTGTACATGCAAAGGTCTTGTTTTGGGCTGTGCAGCGGCGATTGACTGTAAACAGCCTGGAACTGGAGGACGATATGCCGCCACCTCTAAAACGTTGGCTGGCAAGCGATGCATCTGCCAAACCATGCCAACTAAGTAAGGTCAATGAGATTGCCAGTGCAGACGGATTCACTCGAAAGTACCTGCTAAAGCTGGAGGATGACTCTGAAGTTGAAGCCGTTCAAATGGGGTTTTCGGGGCGTCATACTGCATGCCTTAGCAGTCAGGTTGGATGTGCCATGGGCTGTGTCTTTTGTGCTACGGGTCAAATGGGTTTTTTAAAGAACTTGAAGGCGGGTGAAATCGTTGCGCAAGCGCATCATATTGAGCGTGAACTCCGTCGCGGCTCGAGTGGAACTTTGCGCAACATTGTGATGATGGGCATGGGCGAACCGCTACATAATTTCGACGCGGTTATGGAAGCACTGGATATTCTGACCGATACTCGTGGGCTCAATATTGGGCCTTCACGTGTTTCAATTAGCACAGTAGGTTATGTTCCGGGGATTCAAAAGCTGGCAAGATGTCCCCAAAGATATTCACTGGTAGTAAGCCTTCATGGTGTAAACGACGAAGAGCGAGGAAGGTTGGTTCCTGTCAACAAACGCTGGCCTTTGGATGAGTTACTTGAGGCGTGTCGTGAATATTCATCCATAAAACGTGCGCGAGTATTCTTTGCCTGGACATTGATCAAAGATTTGAATGATAGCGATCGTCATGCACGGGAATTGGCGAAATTACTGAAGGGTATGGATGCACATGTAAACCTGATTCCTCTTAATCCTACTGAAGGATTTGACGGGCAAATGCCTTCGGAATCGCGTGTGCGTGCTTTTCAGCAGATAATTCAAGAAGCTGGCCTACCCAGCACTGTACGCCAGCGTCGTGGAATTGACGTCGCTGCTGGATGCGGGCAGTTGAGTTCAAGGCAAGCTTGAAGATGTTCATCATCCTATAGCGAATAAACTCTATCTGGATTCCCGACGCACTTGTACGGCCTGGGCCAGTTCTGAAAGGATTGCTGCGGTTGTTGGTATGTCTATGCAGGCGTCGGTGATGCTTTGTCCGTATACATTACCACCCTCTATGCTGTAGTCCTGTCGTCCGGCAATCAGATGGCTTTCCAACATTACACCGGCGATACTGTGCTGGCCGGCAGCAATCTGTTTAGCAATGTCTTTAGCTACTTCAGTCTGGCGTGTGTGGTCCTTTTTGCTGTTGCCGTGGCTACAGTCGACAATCAGCTTTTGTGGCAAATTCACGTCAGCTAGTTTTTTCAGTACCGGTTCGATTTGGCTTGCCTGATAGTTGGGGCCGGTGCGATTGCCGCCGCGCAAAATCAGGTGCGCGGAAGGGTTGCCTGTAGTTTGGAAAATTGCAGTGACACCTTGTTTGGTAACGGAAGGAAACCAGTGTGGCTGGCCTGCAGAACGCACCGCATCGATGGCAATTTGCACATCGCCGCTGGTGCCATTCTTAAAGCCGACCGGCATAGACAGGCCGGAGGCAAGCTCGCGATGCACTTGGCTTTCCGTAGTGCGTGCCCCGATCGCGGACCAGGCAATGGCATCCGCGATGAATTGTGGTATGATCGTATCCAGAAATTCAGCTCCGGTCGGAAGGCCAAGTTCGCAGATATCGACCAGTAATTTTCGTCCTAAACGCAGCCCTTTGTTGATTTCAAAACTGCCGTCGATATGAGGATCATTGATCAGCCCTTTCCAGCCGACTACGGTGCGCGGTTTTTCAAAATAAACACGCATCACAATTAGTAGTTCCGCGGCATACTTCTGAGCGAGCGGGAGGAGTTGCTCTGCATATTCCATTGCCGCCCGGGTGTCGTGGATTGAGCAGGGGCCAACGACTACGATCAGTCGATCGTCTTTATCTTCCAGAATCGATTCGCACTCTGCGCGCCCTTTATCGACTACAGCAGTCGCTTTTTCAGTCAGCGGGATTTCTTCAATCAGAATAGCCGGCGGAAGGAGTGGACGTCTATTTGCGATACGACGATTGTCGTGTAGAGTTTGCATGAAAAGTGAATCTAGATGTGTGCAGGTTCCTTTTTCAGGACACCGATGTACGGAAGCTGACGGTAGCGTTCGGCAAAGTCCAGACCGTAGCCGACTACAAAATCATCCGGAATATCGAAACCGACGAAATCAGCTTCAATATCAACTGAGCGTCGTGACTGCTTGTCCAGGAGAACACATGTTTTAAGTGAGTTTGGTTGCATTTTCCGGAGAGTTTCCGAAATCTTCAAAAGCGTGTTCCCTGTGTCGATAATGTCATCAATCAACAGAACGTCCGAACCTTTTATATCGAGCCGGATGTGATCCTTGATTTCGGGGGAGTGTGCCGGTTCAGTTTGGTTTCGATAACTGGTGACGTGAATGCAGTCGAGCCGTACAGCGAGGTCGAGCTTGCGTATTAGATCGGCTGTGAAAATGATAGCGCCATTGGCAATCGCAATGACGGTAAGCTCGCGTTTTTTGTAAGTAGAGTTGATTTCTCTGGCGATTGCGCAGACACGATCCTGGATCGTTGTTTCATCAAAAAGTATTCTCTCCAGATCGTTGGCAAAGGACTTTTCAAGATGTGGGGGCGTGTTGTTTTGAGACACCAGGCAATTTGGTTATCGGGTAAATTTGTTAGTCGATGTTAGAATTTTGGGAATCCTGGAAATCCTGAAAGTCCGTCCATGTCACCCATTTGAGATTGCATGGCTTTCATCATTTTTCGGCCTTTTTTACCTTTCATTTTTTTCATCATCTTATGCATCTGACTGTATTGCTTCAGTAAGGAATTTACATCGCGTACTTGCACGCCGGAGCCGTCAGCTATCCTTTTGAGACGACTGCCGCGGAGCAAGCGTGGGTTGCGTCTCTCTTTAAGGGTCATTGAAAGTATGATGGCCTCGGAACGCATCATTTTCTTTTCTTCGTCGTCGCCGAATTTCATACCGCTAACTCCAGGCAGCATACTGAAAACGGAATTTAAGGAGCCCATTTTTTTGATCTGTTGCATGTGGTTGAGGAAATCTTCGAGGTTGAAATCTGCACGTTGCAACCTATCGGCCAGGCGTTCAGCTTCCTCCTGGTCGATCATCTCTCCAGCGCGTTCCACCAGCGAGACGACATCACCCATCCCCAGGATGCGTGAAGCGATACGGTCAGGGTGGAAGACATCAAAGTCATCTGGTTTTTCGCCAAGTCCCATAAATTTAATGGGGACCTGAGTAATCGATTTCATCGAAAGTGCGGCGCCACCACGCGCATCGCCATCTAGTTTGGTGAGGACAATCCCCGTACATCCAACGGCTTCGTGGAAATGACTGGCTACATTTACTGCCTCCTGGCCCAGTGCAGCGTCTGCCACGAGCAGGATTTCATGTGGTTGCACTTCTTCTTTCAGGGCTTTGATCTCTTCGATCAGGTCGGTATCGATTTGTAGACGGCCTGCGGTGTCGAAAATAATTAAGTTGGCGTCAGCGGATTTTGCAGCTTCAAGTCCACGCCGGGCAATCTTAATGACGTCTTTTTCGCCGCGTTCACCGTAAAAAAGACAATCTTCGTTTTTTGCCAGAGTCTCAAGTTGGTCAATTGCTGCTGGTCGATACACGTCGCAGGCAACCAGGGCAGGGCGGTAATCACGCTTTTGGGCGAGATAACGGGCAAGTTTGCCACTACTTGTGGTCTTACCTGAGCCGTGCAAGCCTACCATCATTATACGAAGCGGCTTTTTGTTTTCCAGTTCCGTGGCTCCTTCACCTAGGAGTTTGACCAGCTCATCGTTAATAATCTTTATCACCTGCTGACCGGGAGAAACCGACTTGATCACCTCCTGACCGACGCATTGCTCTTGAACATTGGCAATGAACTCTCGGGCTACTTTGAAATGTACATCCGCGGATAGTAAGGCTGTGCGCACTTCTTTGAGCGCATCGGCCATATTATTTTCAGTCAGTTTGCCAACACCGCGAAGGTTGCGGAGAGCAGACCCTAATTTATCTGTAAGAGTTTCAAGCATTTTGATTAAGAAGAGATTTTTGAAAAAGTAACATGAAAAGGCAGAAGGGCAAAATATTTTACAGTATGCTTCTGCTTTTACTCTATCTTCAGTGTTCGTTTAAAAGATTAGAACTAAAAGTAGGATTAAAAACCAATTCAACAAACATAGCTATGTAAAAACAGATGCTTTACAATACTAACTGTGTTACGTAGTGAATCATGTTTTAGGCCTGTCCATACAATTTTTTATTTCAGTGCCGTTCGATTATAATTTTTTTATGAAGCAAAGAAGTATTTTAAGAGAAGTTTCAATCAGTGGTAAATCTTTGCACACTGGTGAAGATGTACATCTTAATCTGAAACCTGCCCCGGCAAATCACGGTATTGTCTTTCAGCGTCTGGATCTCTTTGGAAAGCCTGAGCTTAAGCCTTCAATTGAGTTTGTTACAGACCTGGTGCGCAGCACTACGATTGCTGACGGCCACGCAAAAGTACATACTGTTGAGCATGTGCTCAGCGCTTTAAATGGATGTGGTATTGACAATGTATTGATTGAGATGGATGCCAGCGAACCTCCGATTCTCGATGGTTCTGCAAAGCACTTTGTAAATCTTATCCAACAGGCGGAACCTGTCGAGCAGGAAGCCGATCGTAGCTATTTCGAACTCGAAGAGCCTGTTTCGGTAACGCGCGGAGGTAGTTCAATCATAGCATTGCCGCATGACGGTTTTAGAGTAACCTGTACATCAACAGATGATCGTGGGATTCATACGCAGCATTTGAGCCTTGATGTCGATCCTGAATCTTATATCGCCCAAATTGCTCCGGCACGCACGTTTACCATTTATGAGGATATTGAGGAGTTATTGAAGCTTGGGAAGATAAAGGGCGGTAGTCTCGATAGTGCGATTGTCATTAAAGGTGATAAGATTTTGTCCAAAGAGCCGTTACGTTTTAAAGACGAGTTTGTGAGGCACAAGATTCTCGATATCATTGGCGACATTGTGCTGGTCGGTATGCCGGTGAAAGCTCATTTTATTGCAGTGCGCCCCGGACATGCACTGAATGCCGAACTATCGAAGGTGCTCCGTGAGAAGTTGCTGGCTAAAGTTAAAGGCAAGAAAAAAGCGTCTATGCCAAAGAAGGTTGAGGTTGCGGATGAGCCGGAAAAGGCGATGGATATTCGCCGTGTTATGGATCTGTTACCGCACCGTTATCCGTTTATCATGGTCGACCGGGTCATTGAAATCGTCGATGATAATGAATTGGTTGCGCTCAAGAATGTTACGATCAACGAACCTTTTTTTCAGGGGCACTATCCTGGTAGCCCTGTGATGCCTGGTGTGTTGCAGATTGAAGCAATGGCTCAGGCAGCCGGTTTGTTGCTATTGCGAAAAGTGTCTATCGGAGACAATAAGATCGCTTTTTTTATGAGCGCTGACAAGATCAAGTTTCGTCAGGCAGTTGAGCCGGGCGACTCAATGAAAATCCGAGTTAAATTGGTAAAGATCCGAGGCAATAAAATTGCGACGGCTACAGGAGAGTGCAAGGTCGGTAATAGGGTCGTCTCTAGTGCTGAATTAATGTTTATGCTTGTAAATACTAGCGAATAGTCGAGTTAGGAAAATGGCTGCAAACGTTCATCCAACTGCAATTATAGAGCAGGGCGCCGAACTCGATGAAGATGTAATTGTCGGAGCGTATGCTTTTGTTGGGGCTCATGTGAAAATTTCTCGCGGAACCAAAATCATGCATCATGCAACGGTCGATGGTTCGACCGTTATGGGAGAGAATAATGAAGTCCACCCTTATGCTTATGTAGGCGGTAAGACACACGATCTGAAATATCGGGGTGGCATACAGCGTCTGCAAATTGGCGCTCGCAATGTGTTTCGCGAATTTACTACAATTCATTGTGCAACTTCGGATGATCAGATTACCCTTATTGGTGATGATAATTTGGTATTATCTTATAGTCACGTCGCGCATGAGTGTGTGATTGGAAATCATCTGGTGATGAGTAGCCATGCGGCACTGGGTGGTCATGTAATAGTGGGTGATCATGTGAATATCGGCTGGGGAGTCGGAGTACATCAGTTTTGTCATCTGGGTGATTATTCGATGGCGGGCGCAACTTCGAAAGTCGTCCAGGATGTGCCACCTTACATGATTATTGACGGGAGCCCTGCGAGTGCCCGGGCTATTAATAAAGTAGGGCTGGAGCGTGCCGGTTTTTCCACAGAAGATATTTCACTGATGCGTCGTATATTTAAGACCTTTTACAAGGAAGGCTTAAATCGAAGTCAGGCAATTGAAAAGTTGCAGGCAACCGAAGACATGGAAAGTGCCATCGTGAAAAATTTTGTTGATTTTGTTGTAGCGAGTGAGCGCGGCTTGTCGTGATGGAGTGCTTGCGCTGAGGTGCCATGCAATTTTGATTTGTATTAATATCAAATCTAGAAAAGGTTTGAGCTATTTACGTAGAAGCGGCTTCCAGCCGCTTAGTGTTTTATGGACCAGTGGCAAGATGCCGCTGCTACATTTGCTCAACCCTTTTTAGATTTGGTTTTACACAGATAGTACAGGACGCCAAAATAGTGACTCGGCTTGATTGCTTAAGCGGCTGACCGTTCAAAAGCTAATTTTCTTCATTCCCGATTTAAGGATCATTCGGGTTCAAATCACCTCGCAAAAAGATTCATCGCCTCTATCTTCAGTGATTGCATCCAGGCGTGCCTTAAGTACCTCCGCAGCCTTCTTTAAATCATCGCCAAAAAGTTCGTGGCTTTTTTCAATCATATCCATCTTCACCTCTACGCGGCTAAACGGAAAAGGTATGTAAAACAGATCCCAGCTTTTTAGACGAAAAGCCCATTGAAAATTGTAGGATAAAAGCACGATCGGAACGCCGGTTTTCAGAGCCAACTTTGCAGCGCCAGCCTTCATCTCGTACATCGGCCCGCGAGAACCATCCGGAGTAACGCCAACATCATAACCAACCTTGCTGGCCTCTAGCATTTCACGGAAAGCTTGTGACCCTCTTCGATTTCTCGATCCACGAATCGGGTGGATGCCCATTTGCTTAAACAGCCCGGACAACCAGGCGCCCGCCTTGTTAGCACTTACAATAGCCGCCAGTTTGCGATTGTGGATATAACGACGGTAAAATTCCGGCACAGCAAATAAGCGATTATGCCAAAGTATTACAACCACCGGTGAGTGAGCTTTCTCAATAATGTCTTTTACATCCGATCCAAATTCATACCGCAGCGTCCGTGCCCACAATATAATAAAAAAACTCACAATTTTGAGCAAAAACACCTGAAGCCCATTTAAATGCTTGGGCTTTTTCTTAATAACTTTTTCCGATTTTACTCGAGTCTGCGAGTTCTGATGAACCATTTACAATAAAAAGTGCGGTTTTACTCTGATAGCAATTTTTGTACTTCCAGCAAAAGCCAACACAAACTCTTAACATCTTCAACATTCAAAGTTCGACATTCGATGTTTAATGTTATAGCTAAGCTTGGAATTACTTTTACACTCAAATGATGTCCTTTCTTTGGCAAAAAGGTAGCGCAGGTGCGTCTCGCACCGCATCGAATGTTTGTGCGCTCTGACTTACACGACGCTGGTGCGCACCGGGGACGGTGCCGCGCTACCAATGCACAATCTGTTCAAATAATTTTAGGCTTAGCTATAAACGTTCGACATTCACCCACTTTCCAACCTTGACCCTGCATTCAAAGCTTCATTTTTTCACGACTTATGGAACATCAAACATCGAATACCGGACTCATGGAAGACATCGTTGGTCTCTGCAAACGTCGCGGCTTTATCTTTCCCTCGTCTGAAATTTATGGCGGTTACAACGGATTTTACGACTACGGCCCACTGGGTGTAGAACTGCGTAACAACATTAAGCAAGCCTGGTGGCGCGACATGGTACAACGCCGTGACGATATTGAAGGACTCGACTCCAGCATCATCATGCACCCAAACATCTGGAAAGCCTCCGGACATGTAGACGGCTTTTCGGATCCGATGGTGGACTGTAAACAATCCAAATTACGTTATCGCGCCGACCAGTTGTTCTTCGCGCCGGTTATTGTCGAAGATGAAACCATCGGTTACATTTCCGTCCTGGAATCCCCTGAACAGCAGGAAACCGCAGAAAAAGCTGCAAGCGAACTCAAACGCAAGGCAGCCAAACAAGGCACACTCGCCCCCGTCGTTCTCAAAGACTACACTCAGGCAAAGCCCGAAGAATACGATCTGATCCCCTCGCCAGCGACCGGCAAACCCGGATCACTGACTGCACCGCGCGAGTTCAAACTCATGTTTGAAACCAAGGTCGGTCCGCTTGCCGATGATTCTGCAACTGCTTACCTCCGCCCGGAAACTGCCCAGGGCATTTTTGCAAACTATAAGAATATCGTTGATACCGGTCGCGTAAAAATACCCTTCGGAATCGCTCAAATCGGCAAGGCATTCCGCAATGAAATCACTCCGCGTAATTTTATTTTCCGCTCCCGGGAGTTTGAACAAATGGAGATCGAATATTTCATCGCGCCGAATGCCGACTGGAAAACGCTGCATCGCGAATGGCTCGATACCTGTATCAATTGGCTGGTCTCTATTGGACTGCCACGTAAATCCATCACCGAAGACATTCATCCACAGGAGAAACTAGCCTTTTATTCGAAGGCCACAACAGACCTGATGTTTGACTTCCCACATGGCAGACAAGAACTCTGGGGCATCGCCTGTCGCGGAGATTACGATCTGACGCAACATCAGGAACATTCCGGCAAATCCATGGCGGTCTTCGACGAATCCACAAAAGAAAAGTACATCCCGCATGTAATTGAACCTTCACTTGGGGTCGACCGCACACTGCTTGCAGTGCTCACCACAGCTTACTGCGAAGACGAAGTAGCCAATGATAAAGGCGTGATGGAAAAACGCACACTGCTCAAATTCAGTCCAAAAATAGCGCCGGTAAAAGCGGCTATCTTCCCACTGCTGAAAAACAAACCGGAACTGGTAGAACGTGCACAGGCGCTCTACAAAAAACTACAACGCCGCTGGAACGTATTTTACGACGCTTCAGGAGCAATCGGACGCCGTTATCGCCGACAGGATGAAATCGGCACCCCCTTCGGTATCACTATCGACTTCGATACGATAGAAAAAGACGGCACCGTGACCCTTCGCGACCGCGACACCTGCGAGCAAAGGCGCATCCATGAAGACGAACTTATTTCATTCCTGGAAGAACAAATCGATGGATAATACCAAATAGAAAAAGGATTGAGCGAATGTAGCAGCGGCATCTTGCCGCTGGTCCGTAACAAACTAAGCGGCTGGAAGCCGTTTTTACGTAAATAGCTATTTGGTATAAGGTGATTCCAGCGCGATTGGACACACCGCAATCACTCTCATGTGGTCTTTTTTACATTCTGAATATCTAAGGAATGGTCCTCTTGTTTCACCCGTTTTTTCCTCCGTGACCGTTGCCTTCCGTCTCCAGTCAGTTTTTTGTAAAATTTCTTTATTACGCGGGATAAACGCTCACTCCAAAGAGGCCGATACAGACGGACATCCTCAGGCGACATATTGACCAGATCACGACCGTACTTGTGCTTTAGCCAGGCATTGAAATCATGTTGATGGCAAAAACCGTGCCAGAAATAATTCAGTGGACGGAAACCTCGCTTGCGCACAGCCGAGACACCGAAATCGATCAGGTACGGCTTTGAGTCTCGCGCGATGAGTATATTGTCTTTGCGTTTAAGATCACCATGAGCAACTCCGCGAGCATGCACAGCTTTGATTATATTAAGCATTTCGACGAGGAAAGTTTCTCGATCGGCAATGGATGCGTCACGCATGGTCTGGCTCTCCACATGCTCCAGCACCAGGTAACGATTCTGAAAAAAGCCAAAACAGCGCGGTATGCCTGCTACGCCATCAAGGCGCTTATAGGTATTATATTCGCGCCGCAGCATCCAACGGTTGATCCAGAAAGCGATGCCTCGGCCTGCCGCTGATTTTATGAGCACTTTTTTGTCACCAATCTGCGCTGCATGAATATGCCCCTGATAGCCACGTATCTTGAGTTTTCGACTGCTTTTCATACAGGCGAGTATTTCAGAACTAAGCTCCTGGCATCGTTCACGACTTTTTACTTTAGCCATAGACTCGGGTTTTCGTGACACTCGAAATGAAAGAATGAAAGCGGCTTTTGCCAGTTCGAGTCAAGTAACAAACATGTAACAATAAAGATCCGGGTGTAATTCAAATTTGTAGCAACATGTCGAATAAGAAAGGTAGTGCAGGCGCGTCCTCGCGTCGCACGAAGGTTCAAACGCATTACACGACGCAGGTGCGCATCGGGCCGTGTCCTGCGAAGCTTACAGAGCGAAGCGGGGACGATGCTGCTCAGCGCGATACTTCCAGCATTGAATCCATGGGCAGCGCACTGAGTTGTTCGAGGCTCTTACAAAGACTTGTCACCCATTGCTTTTCGACTATCTTCTTAATTAATTTATGGATTTAAATTTTGGCACTGAGAGCAACGATAAGCATCAATCACATTGTGGTTTCGCACTGGTAACCGCACTGTCATTGATGGCATTTATGCTGGTACTGGTGGTCACTCTACTGTCCCTGATGGAAGTCGAAACGCGTTCGGCAGACAATAATCTGGAACTTCAAAAAGCTCGTGAAGGTGCTCGGCTGGCGCTCAGCATGGCAATCGATAAACTGCAGACGCACGCAGGAGATGATCAAAGGGTGACGGCTCGGGCGGAGATATTGGGGGAAACCGGAGGCACTAATAATTTTGATGACGAGGCGCGCTATTGGACCGGTGTCTGGGACACAACAAGTGTAAGCGCAGATCCGGAATGGCTCGTGTCATGGCATGAGGAAAGCTCTGATCCGGACCCAGATGATGTGCCCGCCGAAAGTCTGTTAATGCAGCTTGTCGGTGAAGGCTCGGCCGGCGCTGATACAGAGCATCATGTATTTGTGCCCTACACCAATATTTACGACAAAAATGGTAATGTGACTAGTCGTATTGCCTGGTGGGTGGGTGATGAGGGAGTCAAGGCGAGTGCGGCTCTGTTGCCTTTAAATAAAAGATCGAACGATCCGGGGTTTACTCCGGAGGCATCTATGGATGCGCTACACACCGGACTGGCAACGACTCAGGGTCTGGAGACAATTTTCGCTAATTACAATCGGTTTGATGGCGGTGATGCTCCTGAAATAGATCGCGTCACCAGTGTTGAGCAATTGCTAAGTCAAGAGGGCTTTCCGCAGAATTCGGATCCGGATGATACCGGTTGGGATTTTGACTATCAGGACGGGAATGGAAATGATGTTACCGAAGCCGCTTTTCATACATTGACTTCACTTAGCCAAGGCGTGTTGGCAAGCACAGAGTCTGGTATCGGTTTGATGGAAGATTTATCGCTGAACCCAGGTTTGTTTGATGGTGAATTAGGAAATTATATTAACCGTGGCTTTGACTCTGCTATTGCGAAGTCGAGTGAAGCTCGCGGGAGCGTTGCTGCCATGCGGCAATCGGTTGGGATACATGCTCCAAACTCAATTTCTTCTTTATCAAATGGCGATATTGTCGATTTGGCAGCGCCTGTTTTGACGAACTTAATGATGGCATTTGCGGTTTACTACGAATCTGCAACTGCACCATTCGCACAGGTAAGCGTCAGTTTCTTTAGCGAGTTCTGGAATCCGTATACAAGTACTTTGTTGATGAACGATGGTACTGACGATTATGAGCTTGAACTCGAAATTACAGGATTGCCGAGCGTAAATATCGAAACAAGCAGTGGCAATACTAGTGCGCTTATCGATTTGAAAGCAGATTCAATACTGGACGATCCTTTTATCGTTCGATTAAAATACGATTCAAGTGAGGCCTGGCATCCGGGGATGACGAAAAATTGGACTGGCATAAGCAATCTTGTCCCTCCCTTTGAATCGACTAACACCACAACAAAAGATTTGGGAAGTTCAACGCTGGATATAACTACAACGATTCCAAATGTCTCAATTGCAGGCGATACTCTTGGGGTTTCCAGTACCAATTTGAGCAATACTATAAATATAAGTATTAAATTAGTAAATGTGAATACTAACTCACCACTAACACTAGCCGAAATTAACGGAATAGAATATGACAAAGTCGATATTCCTGTTGGTATTGCTTTCGACGATAGTAGTAATCCTTCCTTCGGTTATCAACTCATCCTAAAAGGGCCGCGCAACAGTAATGATGATACTACTTATAATCGGGGCGTTTGGCTATTTGAAAATGATCCGCGCAATCCATCTAATAAGAGTGCATATGCTCCCACCTATAATGGACTTTCTGCTCAAGCTTTTGATCCTTTGCCAAGGCCTATTAATTTAAATAGCTCTACTATAAACATAGAGCGCCCGCAAAGGCTGTTTGATCGTAGTGAGGGCTCCGATTCTTACTACAATAGACTTTGGCAGGAATCGCCCCTTTTTGAACTACCTCGTGAGCGGATATTATCCTTAGCTTCACTGCAGCATTTATATATTCACAACGAGCGTCCGTTCAAAGTGGGCAACAGTTGGGGAGATGACGGTGTTGATACT
>CAZTSB010000058.1:0-9760 GCA_964616435.1 uncultured Puniceicoccaceae bacterium
TTTTTATTATTCTTTTCTTGGGACAGATGAATGGCGATCAGGCGCGACACCTAACGGGTTACGTTCTATCTTGCCTAATCAATCCATCTACATCAATAGGAAAGGTCCTGCAACAAAAGTGAGATTTACTGGTTCAGTTAAGACAGGTACTACTGCTATCGATGTTCTTCCGGGCTACAACTTAATTCCAAATCCTTATCCAGTAGCTTATACATTTAATTTATCCGATCTTTACACGGGTGATCCTGCTACTGGCGTAGCGTCAGGCACCTCACCGGCTGTTGCGGATGAAGTGATTATCTACGATGCAAATGCAACGCCTACCGTATATTTTTATTTCTCATTTTTCGGCATTGAAGAATGGCGCACTGGTTCAACACCAACTGGCGAGGTAGAAATACCGGCTGGCGGTGCACTTATGGTCAATCGAAAAGGAGGTCGAGATTCTTTTAGTTGGGTTAAAACGCAACCCTTTTAAAAAACTCATTAAAACTAATCTAAGAATTTACTAAACAACTAAAAAATTACTAAACAACTGCTACTATGAAAATATACAAAATTATAATCTCCATTTACTTAATCCTCGCATGCTCATTGACAGCAGCTACCATAAATTTTGATTCTTTCGGATCTCAGTGGGAAGATAGCTCTGGAAATCCCCTTGCCGATGGTAGCCAAATTCAAATTGGTAATTTTGATACATCTGGGGAATTCAACTTTAGTTTAATCGGAACAGCAGCATTCGATTCTTATGCAGAAGTTCTTCCTTTTTTCACCTCCTACGGATCTGATGTAACTGAAACTCTAGCTGGGGTTTTTCCAGGTGGGCAATCAGGAGGTTCTGGATCTTCTACCGATACTGGTAGTCAAATATTCTTCTGGGGATTTAATAATGCTGATCCATCTTCCGCAACAGAATGGGCAATTGTTAGTAATACTAATGCCGCTTGGTTTGTTCCCGCAGATCCTGTTCCAGGAACAACCAGTATTGATGTAGGTAATGATTCCGCAACTCGAATTATCGAATTTGGTACAGAAAGTACTAATACCGGTGCGTTAGGAGCAGCATTTAACGTGCAAACAGCAATGGTATCTGCAGTACCAGAACCATCCACATACGCATTGTTCGCAGGTATTCTATCAATTGGTTTTGTAGCTGTGCGTCGTCATCGTTTGCGTTCACAGGCTTAATTTTATAGAACACTTTAACTTTTCAAAAGCTCCGGTTTACTCACCGGAGCTTTTTTTGTATTTTGTAACAAGATATCAAATAATTAGGAATTATACCAAATCTAAAAAGGTTTGCTACCTAAGAATCGTTTGCTGAAAGGCGTATCCAGCCCTTTCCAAACAAGCTGAGGACTTTTTCAGGAGCTTCCCACCACTCTTTCAAATGAAGCGCTACGACTTGGTCGAGTCTCTCGATGGTGGGCCAGAGTTTATTGGCGGTTTGATCCTGAATTAAATCCCAGAGCTTTTCGATGGGATTGAGCTCCGGACTGTAAGGGGGCAGTGTTATGATGTGAACTCCCTGCGGGACGCTTTCATGGCTACTATCTTTTGGGTGAAAGCCCGCTCCATCCCAGACAACAATGTGTTCATAGTCAGGATACTGACTTTTAATCTGCTCCAGGAAAGCTTGGGTCCATTGCAGGTTCACACTGGGAGTTTGCAAGAACACCGTTGCCCCATCAACTGGGTCGAGCGCTCCATAGCAGTAGCTCCATTGGTATTTGCTTTGCCAGCGCTTGTGAGGACGCAGTCCTTTGAGCGTCCAGACTCGACGTAAATTGGGCAGCAGACCGTAACGGCTTTCATCTGCAAACCATAGCTTTACTGGCTTATCATTGGCTAAGGGCACTTCTTTAAGAATACCCAGAAAGTTACGCTTGAATGATTCTGATTTGGATGAGTCCCTCTTTTCATGCACGGGGCGGGGAACTCGCAACACCCCCGCGCATTTTTTTAGCCAATACCATACCGTTTTGTAATTAAAAGAACGCCCGAAATGCCGCTCCAATTCTTCTCGAGCTTGCTCAGCAGTGTTCCAACGCCCATGTTGTAGCCCATTGGCAAGATAAGCTTCCATTTCCTCGTCCAAGCCGCTAGGTCGACCAATACCGTAACCACGGCTTAGAACTCCATCAAGGCCCTCTCGACGGAAAGTTACAAACCAACGCCTTACCGAGGATACGCTCACACCGAGACTTTCGGCGATGAAATTCAAGGATATTTCACCATTAAATCCCATATTTAACGCAGTCAGGCGAGTCTGTTTCCAGACCGGATTATTTTCTTTAAGCAGAGCTTTAATTTTTTGGAGATCTGCTTCTTCCCCCAAGTGTTCACGGTTCATATGAAAACAAAGTGCAAAATCAGCCAATTGACGTCAAACCTTTTTAGATTTGGTATAAGTTGACAGTGCCGTCAATTTATTCAGGAATCCGTTGACAGTTCCTCTATGCAACGCATAACCATTTAACACTTTGCCCGATTGTCTTGTTTTAAGCTAGGAAAACGGAGGCAGTACATTCCCATCTAAAAACATTAATTTTTCTATGAGTACAATGATTACAGATATCCACGCCCGCGAAATTATCGATTCGCGCGGTAATCCAACCATCGAAGTCGATGTTGAGCTTGAGGCCGGCATTTTCGGCCGTGCAGCCGTACCTTCGGGCGCCAGCACCGGAGAAAACGAAGCCGTTGAACTTCGGGATGGCGACAAATCACGCTACCTTGGCAAGGGTGTACTCAAGGCGGTGGAAAATGTTTACGAACATATTATACCGGAACTGGTTGGCCAGGATGCATGTAACCAGGCATTGATTGATCAGATCATGCTGGATCTGGACGGGACGCCAAATAAAAGTAAACTGGGAGCCAATGCAATCCTGGGCGTCTCACTTGCGGTCATGCGTGCCGCAGCAAACACGCTGGGTCTGCCAATCTACAAATATATCGGCGGTCCAAATGCAAAAGTACTTCCGGTTCCCATGATGAATGTCATCAACGGTGGCTCACACTCGGACGCTCCGATTGCTTTTCAGGAATTCATGATTCGTCCCGTTGGCGCGGAATCGTTCAAAGAAGCCATACGTATGGGTGCAGAGTGTTTCCACAGTCTCAAAAAAGTGCTCAAAAGTCGTGGACTCAGCACAGCAGTTGGCGACGAGGGTGGCTTTGCTCCTAACTTCGAAGGTACCGAAGACGCGCTCGACACACTGATCAAGGCTGTCGAAAGCGCCGGTTATAAAATTGGCAGTGACATTACCTTTGCTCTCGACTGTGCCTCGTCTGAGTTTTACAGCGATGGCGTTTACGATTATTCTAAATTTGAAGGTGACAGTGGCGCCAAACGCTCTTCCGAAGAGCAAGCCGCATACCTCGCTGAACTAACCGAAAAATACCCGATCGACTCAATTGAAGACGGCTGCGATGAGAATGACTGGGATGGCTGGAAAACGCTGACTGATAAAATCGGTGAAAAAGTACAACTCGTCGGAGACGACCTATTCGTAACGAATGTTGAATTCCTCAAAAAAGGCATTGAACTTGGCGTGGCCAATTCCATTCTCGTAAAAGTCAATCAGATCGGTACGCTGACAGAAACACTGGACGCAATCGAACTGGGCAAAAACAACGGCTACAACTCAGTGATCTCTCATCGTTCCGGTGAGACAGAAGATACTACGATCGCCGACATTGCTGTTGCAACCAACGCCGGCCAAATAAAAACCGGTTCAATGAGTCGCTCCGATCGTATCGCCAAATATAACCAATTGCTTCGCATCGAAGAAGAACTGGGCGGATCAGCCATTTATGCAGGCACGCTTTGAACTTCGAACGTTGAACTTCGGATATAGACGTGTTGAGCGTCCGTTTTCTGAGATTTAATCAAATCGTTCTCCGGACTAAATGCATCAGATAGTTGCTCTGGAGAACTTTTTCATTTAATAAAAGTCATTATGACTTTGAAAGATAAACAGGCTGCCCTTGTTGAGGAAATTACTTTGATCCCGGACGCTTATGAACGGCTGGGATACATCGTAGAGCGTGGAAAGAAAGCAGCAAGCCTGCCGGAAGAGCTACATATCGACAGTTTCAAAATTGAGGGGTGCATGTCGCAACTCTGGGTTGTGCCCGAGTTTAAAGACGGGCATTGCTTTTTTCGCTCGGACTCTGATTCAGCAATTGTCAAAGGAATCGCAGAACTTCTCTGCACCTTTTACAGTGACGTCAACCCTGAAGAAATTCTCGAAAACAATGCTGAATTTCTTGGCGAAGTCGGCATTACCCAACACTTATCCCCGAACCGCCGCAATGGCCTAAGCCGTATCATCCACTCGATCCAACACTTCGCTAAATCTTGTCTGACTCAATCCTAGCTGTACAAAGCTTGCAGAAAGCGAATCTACTATAAGGCTAATCGCTGCCCCAGTTCCTCATCGCTCCAGTCCTGCGGCAAGCGCTGGATCAATTCAGGGTCATAGCCCATCTCGATAAGTTTATTCAGAAGGCGCTCATAGGTGGTCTCCTCGTATTTCGGCTGACGTAGCATGATCCAGGCATACTTCCGCTTGGGATGCCCGATGATTGTTTCGCCCAGGGCTTCGTCATAATGTACAATCAAGTAGGCTGCCTTGAAGGGCCAGATGAACTGCATGCGCCACTCGGAATTGGTCTCTTTGTTACGCACAAACCCTGTTGGCTTGAAGGTTTTGAGCGGCCCGTCAAAGCCGCCTTTCCGAAATTGGTAGGTTGTTTGAATACGTCCGTCTGGCTTGAGGTAATAGTGTTCGGTAGCATTGTATGCGTTTCCGTCAACCACAATGGGTGTGTAACCGACGACGTACCATGTGCCCATAAACGATTCCAGATCGACATGGGAAACGGGTGGAAGCGGATTTTTTGGCGACTGACAACTCACAAACAAAAGCATGCAAGTAACCAGTGCAGTCAGTACAATCTTATTTCTTGTTTGGCATTGTTTCATAAGGCCTCTACGTTCACTTTTTTCAGATTAAACATGGCTTCGGTTTTCTTCAGATAATAGCTACTGGCAACAAAGCAGAGTCCGACGGCAATCCCGAAAAGACCAACAATAATCCACTTTTCCATAAGTCCTGTTGTCGCATCCGCCACGTTGAGATCAAAGAATTCCAGACAACCGCCGACGAAGATAAATGCAATTGCTCTGGATATTTTAACGGTGGATTTTTGGATCGCAAAAAACAGCGACTCTTTGCGTGTACCACTCTGTTTCTCGTCTTGGTCAATCAGATCAGTAATCATCGAATCGACCAGAAACACTGCGCCACAAAGAACACCTCCGACGACAGAGACGAAAAGCACCGGCCAGACCAGACCCTCCGGTAGAAGCGGATAGGCGACAATGCCCATGATTCCCAACGCTCCGACAGATATCCAGGCCGGCCGCGCTTTGCCATAGCGTTTTGAAAGCTCGACCCACAGAGGAATGGACACCACGATACTGAGCGTGAAAACCGGAAAAATGATCTGTGTGACCAATTGTTCGCTGAGGTTGAGGACGAGACGATAGTAGATCAAAGCCAAAGCAGCATTGATCGTGCGACCAATTGCTGCAATCAGACTCGCGTACAGAATGTTTCTAAAGTCTTTTTGCTCAAGCACCCTCAACGCTTCTTTAAGGTTTGGCATTTCTACATCGTGAACTTCTGTGCTGCTGCGGTCCCGGTTACGAAGCCCCATTACAGTCAGCAAACCACTTATAATTACAATAATTGCAACAACTGCGCCACTATCTGTACGAGATGCGGCAACAGCGACATCTGAATTGTTTTCCAACAAAAGACCCGGCAGAGCGCTCCCGATCGTCAGCCCCAAAATGCCCATTCCCAATTTGAACCCTAGCAGCTTATTGCGCTCGTTTGAATGCGGACTCAATTCCGAACTCATACTGGTATGTGGCAAGTCTATCAGGGTCATTCCGGTATTTACCAACATGTAAGCCACCAGTAACTGGATAAAAAGTCGCCCTTGTCCGGCTCCGGGACTCACTGCAAAAAGCGCGTAGATGGCAACTCCGAGAATAATCGCGCCAAAGAAAATAACCGTCGTGTAAAGGAGTTTGCGTTTGCGCGCATAGAGCAGCCCTGCAGAAACAACCACATCGCTGATCGCATCCCACACAATTGCTGCGGCAAATGCACCACCCGCAAGGATAGGTGATAGCCCCAGTACCCGCGTATAAAAATCAAAAAGGTACAATTGCAGCAGCATTTCAACTGCCACGTTGCCAATACTGGCAATCCCGTACGCAGAGAAGTGAATGAACTCCAGAGGACTGTGTGCTTTCTTTGTCATTAATGAGTTGGTTTGCGAAACGCCGGTACCAGAAGCGGAACAGAGCGCTTGTATTCCTGATAAGACTTCAAATCACCCCAACGCTCATCTGCAGATTTTTCCAGGATTGGGATGCCACTGATGTACCTGAGCAGGCAATAAATAAACAGAGGTGAACTCAGAGTCAGGTACTGCCATCCACTTAAAACAGGCAATGCGATGACCGCTACACCGACCCAAAGAGTAATCTCGCCAAAGTAATTCGGATGTCTGGAAACAGACCATAAGCCCAATTTTATAAATTTGCCCTTATTGTCCGAATCCGATTTAAAGCGATATTTCTGTAAATCTGCAGTCGTCTCAAAAACATAGCCAAACAACCAGATAAGACCGCCGATCCAAAGAAACAAATCGGCGCCATGATCTCTTCCGGAAAGGAGTGCAGCCATAACTGGCGCCAGCGTAAAAGTGATCCACAATCCCTGAATAGTCCAGGCGATCAGAAAGCGCGGAAACGACTGTTTGATCGCATCAAAACGACTATCTTTTCCGGAACGCTGAATACGAATAAAAAGAAAAATACTCAGTCGACTGGCCCACAGAACAACCATCGAAAACAGCACAATCGAACGCAGACCTTTAACCGGCGCCAGTAACAGACACAGCCAGACGACAGAAATGAAGCTCATCCCGCCGACCAGGTCGTAAAACCGTTCTGTTCTCTTCAGGTATGCCGGAACAAACGCAATCCATTGCAGGACGAAAGCGAACGACACCGGGTAGATGGCAGTGGTCATGTCGATCTCTGTCCAGGTGTTACTTCCAATAACCGCTACAAAGCCAAGACCAATCAGTAACACGACTGGCAAAAGTAGAATGGCTTTTCTGTCTTCCTTGCTCATTTGATTTAATGGATGAAAAAATAGAATTAGCTTTCAACGGCAGAACGTTGCAGCAATGCGTCGCGCATCTTCTCTGAAATTGGCTGTTCACCCAGCCAGATGCGGAAGTACAGCCGGGCAAAATCCTTACCCTCAATCGTAATCTTTCGCTCCCCATTGATCCATAACGTTGTTCCCTCTCCCGGCATGTAGGAAAGCGCCGAACAATCGCCTTTACCCACCGTCCGGTACGCCGCATTGATTCGGTCGACACGCTCCTGTATTGAAGCCAATTCTACCGGAGACATATTACTGGCTAGTATCTTCTCGGACGATTCGAGAATGACCGATTTCTTAATCTCCCGCAGATAATCGAATTCGAGAAGCAAGGCATTTTCACCGTCGAGCAACTCATCTACACGAGTCGTTTGCTCTGCATCGGTGTAAAGACTGGCATCGTAGAGCTTGAAGAACATGCGATAGATAAGACGATGATTCCCTGCCGAGTTCAGAGATGACTTTACGTCATTCAGCACTGAGTCGGTTGCGGCAAAACTGTTTTGACTGGCCAGCAGAAAAGTTAGAACCGTGAGAAGAAAAGAGAGTGTATATATTTTTTTCATGATTAGATTAACATTTATATATCTCTTTTTTCACGTAAACCATACACAGATTTTCGTTAATCCGCATATTTCTTTGTTTATAATTAAGCGGCTTCCATCCGCTTAATTATAAACAAAATATTTCAGCCTAACCTGGCAGAGTCGGAAGAGTCGGAATCAATTTGAGATTTCAAATTCCAAAGCATCTGTGCTAAACGTGTAATACCAAATAGAAAAAAAGATTGAGCGAATGTAACAGCGGCATCTTGCAGCTGGTCCATAAAAAACTAAGCGGCTGGAAGCCGCTTTTACGTAAATAGCTCAAATCTTCTTAGGTTTGGTGTACGGATTTTAGAAGTAAGGTACTAAAAAAGTTCTCAAGATACAGAGTACTAGAGTCTTTTCCTGACGACCCAGAACTCCTTTATTCTGTCATCTTCAATCAAAGCGGCCCAGTGACCATAAGACCAAAGCTTACCATTCATGACTGCCTTCTTATGATGGGGTTGTCCGCACATTTGTAACAAATTCTCGACCTGCCCCAGGTTTTCTCTGAGTACGATCATTTCTACGACTCCGTCGATCTCCAGTACGACATTATTTTGTGAGTTGTGATAAATAATTCCACGGTTGGCGGCTTCTCCTCGCCAGTGAAACGGAAGTTTTTCCCAGCTTTTTAGAGGATGTTCTGCCTCTTTTAATTTCCAGGCTTCAAAGCCCGGCTGTATTGGCAATGGTTCCGGGAACGCTATTTCTTTAACAACATCCGCCTGATTGATCTTATTTAAACAGTCTTCTATTTCAGATCGATTTTTTGATCGTTCACATAGCATACGTGCAATTGGCCACGGCAGTTCTGTTATGTGGTCTGTTAATTTTTGCCATTGGTCTTCAGCGGAACGACCGCGAGCTTCCAGTAATTGTGCCCAGTTGTAATAAACGGATAGTGGCAGTTCATCTGCCGAATGATCATTGACCAATGAACGGAGGATCTTTTCTGCGTGTGACCAGGTATCCATTGGCTGTCCTTCCTTGAACAAAATCAAAGCACGCAGGCTTTCTATCTGGTAATTGCCGGGCTTCAGGCGTCGAGCTTCTTCTATTGCAGCCCGTGCTTTGTAAATCTCACCCGAATAGAAATAGGCTACTGCCAGATTGATATACCCGATTGTGTATTCCGGATCTTTTTCCGTAGCGATTTTCAGATAACGTACTGCCTTTTGCAAAAAATCCTGGACGAGCTTAATCTGGTTACTGCCTCTAAATATTGGAAAAACCCTGGCTCGGCCAATAATGGTCTCAGTATCCAGGACATGCGGCAACCAGTACTTATAGGCCTCGTCAGGGGGCATTTTTTCCAGGGCCATTTGCAGATAGCAAACACCTAAATTATTAAATACTTCGCGCCCCGGAAAAGTTACCTGAAATTTTTCAAAGAAATAAACGGCATCTTGCTGACGCTCAAAATGGGCGAGCCGGACCCCCATGTGAAAAAGTTCCAGGGCGTCCCTTTTTTTCTGCAAATTCTCGCGCAGCTTGCTCGTTCGTTTAGCTGCATCGGGGTGCACTTTGCTCGACCGGGTATCTGTTTCCTCTACCCAATAGCTCAAAAAGTCATCTTCAGGAGTGAGCAGTACTTCGACCGGAAATCCTGCCATTGCGGCGTATAAAAAACCCTTATCATCCGCCTTGAGTTCTATATCCTTTAAATCAGCAGGGTCTTGCTTCATTTGCTCCAGGAGCGAATCATCGATCTCACCGGACAGGGATTTTGATTGGATCAGGTGCTTTACTTCGGCGTTCCAGGAATCATCGCTGGCCAGGTGTGCCAGTTCATGCCCAAGCACAAAGGCCAAACGTGTGTTGCCTTCCCAAAGGGGAACGCCGTCGTAAATGACTTCCAGCGCTTTTTCTGCAAGTATCAGATTACCATCCGGCAGGACAATTGCC
>CAZTSB010000059.1:0-37369 GCA_964616435.1 uncultured Puniceicoccaceae bacterium
CAAGTGTTTAAACCACAAACCTTTGGAAATGAAAACAAACAACACACCTTATCGCCAAAATGGCGAAGCTTTTGAGCACGTCAATGACGACTTTGGCAATAAACACTCGCAGGAGCATTCTGATAAAGTTGCTGGAATGCATGTAGAGTGGTCTCAAGAGAATGACCGAGTTACACAAATGGCCGGATTGACTTACTTTGTTGAGTTCCTGGGCACCACAAATCTGTTCGAGCACTTTGTCCAAAGGTGTCCACTAAGCTACCAAAGCAATAACGCTCCGGATAAACGCGATATTTTGGGTACTCTTTTGTTGAGCGTACTGAGTGGTCATAGCCGCTATGCCCATATGAATGCCCTCAGAGGCAGCCGGTTAGATGCAGAACTGCTCAAACTCGCTCACATTCCCAGCGAAGACAGCGTGCGTAGCGCACTTCGTAAGCTTGTCGCCACAGAAGCGGCTCAATCAAAGACGCGTTCATGGCTTTCGAGCTGTTCTGAGCAGTTTTATCCAGGCGTATTGGAAGAGCCCTGGGTTCTTGATGTCGATGTTACTGTCAAGCCATTGTACGGTAAGCAGGAAGGAGCCGTGCGCGGCTACAATCCAGGAAAACCGGGCAGACCTAGTCATGCTTATCACAGTTTTTGGGTCGCACACTTGCGCTTATGTTTGGATGTACATGTGCATCCGGGCAACCAAACTCAGGGAGCGTTTGGTTTGGGCCGACTACTGGATTGGCTTAAGGAGCGTCCAGTTGAACAACGTCCCGAGTTTGTGCGTGGTGACATCAGCTACGGCACTCAAAAGTGGATGCAGCAACTGGAGTGCTTAGGCGTGGCGTATTTGTTCCGACTTAAACAAACCAAGAGCGTCAAGAACTTGATTGGATTCATTGAGCGTGAAAACGACTGGACGCAGTCGCCCTTAGGTTGGTCTTACTGCGAAAGCACCCTGAAGCTAAGTGGCTGGGACCGTTCACGCCGAGTCGTGATCTATCGACGGGTTCACCGCCATAAAGTATCCTCAAAAACCAAAGCAGCAGCACTGCCCGATTCAGCTGAGGAAAGCGACCAGCAGCAGCAGCAGCAGCAGCAGCAGCAGTTGCCTCTGGAACTGGTTGAAGAGGAATTCACCGTTTACGAATATGCTGCTTACGTCACTACTCTGGAGCATCCTCCCGGAGATATCCGCGAGCTTTACAATCCCCGTGCAGACAATGAAAACAGTTACGACGAATTGAAAAACCAGTGGGGCTGGTGTGGGTTCACTCTCAAGGATTTGGCTCGCAGCGAGCTGATGGCCTGCCTGATTGCTTTAATTTACAACTGGTGGAGCCTATACACTAAACTGGTCGACGAAGAAATTGCTCGCGAAGCAATTACTTCGCGGCCTATGTTTCTAATGCACATAGCCAAAGCGAGCAATCATCAGAGCATGCGCTTTTTAGTCATCTTTTGTTCCCATGTGCACTCCTATCGAATTAGGGAGAAGCTGGAAACAGCGGCTCAGCGGCTCAAACAATGGGCCAGTCTAACTGCAGAGCAGTTGAAAACCCGCTGTCTATGGAAACGGATTATTGATCACATTTTATCCCATCACCAAAGCTTTAGTAGCCAGAATTACCGGGCTCCACCCATGATCGAAGCCCCTGCGTAAAGAAAATCCAGCTTCATCGACTCTCAATCAACGAATTGAAATCTCGTCGACTGCTGCCGCTTACAGTTTTAACTCACGATTTTAGGATAATGTAGAACGAGAAAAGCCTACCCGTCAGGGTAGGCTTGTGAAACAATCCGGTCGGCAAGTCTGGTTTCAGACTGTAGCTTCGGCTGAAGCGTCCTTGGATTTGTTTTTTGAGATGAACCGTTTGGACATCGTTGCTTTCAATTCGTCCAGGCCGGCTCCCTTGCGAGCGATCTTGGCGTAGGCATAAACTTCAAGGGCTGCTCTGTAGGCGTCACTACCTGCAGCGATCGCCGTATCATCAATCAGCTCATTCAGTTGTGAGACTGTTATCAGGATGCTGTTTAAGTCAGAGAACAGTTTTATGTCTCGCTCGAACTCTTTGAGATCGAAGGAACGCGGCAGTATTTCAACGTTATTTGTAGCGACTTCCATAGCCTTGTCCACAAAGGCTCGGCTTTTATCACCCATTTTCGGAAGGTACCGGCGATCTTCCTTGGATAGGTCGATAAGAAATGGCAGCTTGTCCTTGATTGTATGAACAGCTTCCATGATTGCCTGTTTATCTTGCACGCTCAGGCTGGCGTTGATGAGGTCATCATTCATACTGTTTCCTGGTTTGAGATTAATAGAATAACCGTCGATCAGACGGTTGCGAAGAATGTCAGCGAGCTTAGCTGGTTAAAGTTAAATAAGCCGACATATCTAAGTGTAATCAGGTTTTTCAATAGTGCAAATTCTTATGGTAAAAAAACCGATTACTTATAAACTCTATTGATTCATAACGGCACCTGGCAGGAGCGCGAACACACCCGTCAATATGATACTACCAACCATTGGGAGTTGAACTTCTGGAAAGCACATGCACTGATTGCGTGCATTAATCGCAACACTACGATGCGAAGTTCAGAACACTGAAGTTACATGCGCTGCAAAGGCCGGATGCCGAGTAGCTCCAGCCCGGTCATCAGTACTGTGCGTGTGCGGGCGCAAAGCAACAGACGGCGGGCGCGTACGGATATGTCATCAACCATGACTTTGTTGGCATTGTAGAAGCTGCTGTATACCCCGGAGAGTTCGTACAGATAGGTGCAGAGGAAATGAGGGCGCAGGTCGCTAAGTGTCAGTTCCAGTGCCGTGATAAATCCAATGAGTTTGCGTGCCAGGGTGATTTCTGCCTCGGTTTCCGGTGGCGAGGCTCCTTCAATCGGCGCTTCAGGATCGATACCTGCTTTGCGAAAAATGCTGTTGATGCGGGCGACTGCATAGAGCAGGTAAGGTGCTGTGTTGCCTTCGAAACTCAGGAGACGTTCCCAGTTGAAAATATAATCCTGGGTGCGATTCGAGGAAAGATCAGCATACTTGAGTGCTCCGATCCCCACGGATTCAGCGATTTCGTGCCTTTCTGTTTCGCTCAGTTCCGGATTTTTTTGGGTGACGATCGCCATAGCTTTGCTGCGTGCTTCGTCGAGAAGCTCCTGGAGTTTGATCGACTCGCCGGATTTGGTTTTGAGCGGCTTTTTATCCGTTCCAAGTATGGCGCCCCAGAAGACATGCGATAATTTCGGCAGTTTGTATGCTTTGGCACGAAACCACTTTTCCGTAGTTAGAAAAAGCTGCTGAAAATGGTCCTGCTGGCGTGCGTCGGTCAGGTAGATGATTTCGTCGGCATCAAATGTTTCAATGCGATAGAGCGCGGTCGCAAGATCGGTCGAGGCGTAATTACTGGCCCCGTCTTTTTTGCGAATGTTGAACGGGAAGGGCCGCTCGTTGTCGCGGGCAAATTTTTTGACTTCATCGTGCCAGACGACTAGAGCGCCATCACTTTCTTCTGCGATTCCGGCATCGGTTAATTCATCGTACACGCGCTGGACTTTATCGCGATAGAAAGATTCTCCCAGGGTATAATCGACCTCGACTCCCAGTTGTTTAAAAAGTTTGTCGAATGCCTGGTTGGAAATGGTAACGATTTGTTCCCAGATGGCGGTGTTTTCAACGTCGCCGTTTTGAAGCAATACAAGCTCTTGCCGCGAGATGTCGCGAAGTTTGGGCTGTTCTTTTTCAAGTATGCTGCCTTCCTTATACAGCTTGTCGAGGGTGACAAGTGCATCATCTCCAAGTTGTGAGAGGTCGATCTGCTCACGTTTGATTTTCATAATCAGAGTACCGAAGTTAGTGCCCCAGTCACCAATGTGATTGTCACGAATCAATTCTGCTCCACAAAAGTCGAGCAACCGAGTGATTGCCTGGCCGATTACCATGGGGCGTAAATGTCCGATATGGGCTTGCTTTGCAGTATTGGCGCTTGGGTAGTCGATGACAACTTTTTGTCCGGCTTTGAGCGCTTTGGCGCCGCTACGATAATCGTCTCTGGTAGAAAACTGAAGTTGCCACTGCCAGATAAACTCGGGGGTCAGTTTGAAATTGATAAATCCGGGACCGGCAATACTGAGTTGTACATAGGCAGGATCAAATTCCCCGGAAGTTTCTGCGGCATTGATGAGGCGCGCGGCGACTTCTCTCGGATTTATATTTTTCGCTTTGGCAAACGCGAGCGCTCCATTTGCCTGATAATCACCAAAACGTGGATTTGCAGGATGTACGTCCGGTACGAATTCAACGCCAATGTCGTCTGTCCGGGCGGCTACTTTGAGTAATTTGCTCTCAATTGTCTTTGATGGGTTAAACCAAACTTTCATGTATGAGAGGCAAAAATCTATGCGTAAGAGGTCAAGCTCGCACTGCGGGGAACTTTTGCTGATTTCAGATTACCTAGTAGGAATGCTTAAGCACGGGAATTAATAACGTGCCTACTTTAAGCCATTTTGAGATTTTGTCTCGACAAGAACTTTATTTTCCTATTCCATCTGCAACTTTTATCTTATCCCAATCGGTCAATCTATCAAATGAGAAAGAAAATAATCAGTGCACGCAAGTTCATCAAGCCTTCTTTTAGCTATTTAGTTGAGAAGAAGCGCGATGGTGGTGAGTTTTCTGAAGAAGAAATCCGCTACATCGTCGATTCTATCCTTGATAATGAACTTCCGGAATACCAACAGTCAGCACTCGCAATGGCTATTTTTTTCCAGGGCATGTCAGCTCAGGAAATTGCTGTTTTTGCAGAAGAGATGATGCTCTCCGGTGAAGTTATTGATCTTACCCATATTGCGCGTCCAAAGATCGACAAATATTCAACGGGTGGTGTCGGGGACAAAACCACGCTGGTTCTGGCTCCACTCGCGGCTGCGTGTGGTGTGGTTATGCCGGCCATGAACGGTGTGGATGAAGAGCACGCGATCAGTACTTTGGATAAGCTTTCTGCGATTCCCAAGTTTAATCCGGTTCTGGACCTGGATGGTTTCAAGGCTCAGTTGAAAGACGTTGGATGTACTTTGATCAAGCAGAGTCCGGAAATTGCACCGGTAGACTCAAAACTGTATCGATTACGTCAGCAGACAGGCACCATACCAAGTTTGCCTTTGATCACCGGCAGTGTTCTGAGTCGAAAATTGGCTGAAGGCGCTGAAGGGCTTGTCGTCGATGTGAAATGGGGCAATGGTTCTTTTGTCAAAGATTTGGAACAGGCCAAGCAGTTAGCACGTTTTATTACGCGGGTGGGCCGCTCAATGAAACGCCGTTGTGTGGCTCTGGTAACTGATATGAACCAGCCGTTAGGCGATACCGTAGGTACTGCGCTCGAAATAAAGGAAGCTATCGAACTTCTTAAAGGCGAAGGACCTGAGGACTTGCAGGAACTTGTGCTGAAGCTTGGCATGGAAATTGTACGCCTTGGCGGAGTTGCAGGTTCGACGCTGTCAGCAAAGCAAACCGTGCAACGTCATCTCAAGGACGGTTCTGCGCTTCAGAGATTTAAGGATATGATTGAAGCGCAGGGCGGAAACTCGGCTTTAATCGACGATCCTGAAAAGTTCCCGACTGCAAAACATGTTCGCAAACTGCCTGCGCCTAAGCGCGGCTACGTCCATACTATCAATGCGGGTATGATTGCAGAAGGCGTGCAGAAGCTTGCCACAAAGAAAAATGGCAAGTATGATCCGGCCGTAGGTGTTTCTGAAATCAAAAAAGTCGGAACACAGGTCAAGCAGGGTGAACCGCTTATGATGATACACTACAATGAGGAATCAAAGCTGGAAGAGGCGCTTGAATATCTCAAAAGCGCTTACCGCCTAGCTCCCAAGCGTCCAAATCCACCGGAACTTATTGTTGAGCGTGTCGCTTAGTTTTCGAATACGAAATTAGAGCATTGATGTTAGTGTTTCGTGCCTGGTAATACAAATTCCGTAAAACATGCAAAGTAACAGGGCACTTATTCTCCGCAGCAACCGTTTTCTGGTATCATCCTTTCTTGATAAAGGGCTGATAACGAATGCACAGATGGAATTGGCAAACGAGAAATTTATCGCAGCCACTCAATCTGCGGACTCCCAGAAACATGCTTCCATCCTAAAAATACTCTTGCACGATTTAAAAGCACTGGATGAACACAAGCTACTGAGCCATATCGTTGATGAGTACAAAATTGGTTTGGTCGATCTAAGGCAGATGGCATTACAGGGATCTTCCTCAGTAGAGATGGACCTTTCACTTTGCTGGTCGACGCTAACAGTGCCTTTTGATCAAGTTGACCAGACGTTTATGTTGGCAACCTGTTATTATATGAGTTCACCTGCCCTAAGGTATTGGGAAGAGTTTTTTGGAGGTAAGGTTATCTGGTATGCGACTTCAATTGCTTCGTTAATCTATTACCTTGAAGGTATTGAAAAACGGGTTAGTTCCAAAGACCCGGTTGCAGATTAAACGTGTAACCCTCCAGTTTGAAACAAGCTACTTGTCACATTCGATTTTAACTTTACCAACTTTATGCCACTTGCACGTATTCAGGCTTCGATTGTTAGAAATCTATTTGAGATGGGACATTTGTCTGAGTCCCAGTGTCAGACGATCGTCAGTGTCGACGAAGATATGTCAGGGGTTGCCCTGGAAACAATGCTTTTCGACGAATACAAGATTGTGCCGTTTAAGGTTTTGATGGCAAAGGCGCAGGCATTTGAATTGCCGCCTGTAAACATCAAAAACTGTCTGGTTAATGAAACAACCTTTGCAAGGCTTGAACAGGATTTTTGCCGTGAGAATCTGGTGTTGCCATTAGGCACTGCCGGCAACTTTATCGTTATTGCAGTTAGCGATCCATTTGATCTCAACAAGGTTAGTGAAGTCAAGGAAATCACCGGAATGCGTGTTTCGGTGCTATTGGGTCTGGAAAGCGCCATAAAAAATGTACTGGGAAGTAGCGAATCGGCTCACAAGGGTGCAGGCTTTGAGGATGTCGTCGAAGCTCTTGGAAGCGATTCGGACATCGATGAAGACATGTCGGACGAAGATATGGCGGATGAAGATTCGGCTCCGATTATTCAGCTAGCCAATCGAATAATTGAAGAAGCCTACTACGCACGCGCCAGTGACATTCATGTCGAACCTTTTGACAAAAATACACGCGTTCGTGTCCGCATCGACGGTCTCCTAAGAGAGCAACTTATTGTGCCCCCAACCGCTTCAAATGCGCTCCTGGCAAGATTAAAGGTAATGGCCGAACTGGATATCGCAGAAAAACGGTTACCGCAGGATGGTCGTATTCAATTCAAGCAGTACAATAGCAAGGGCATCGACGTAGACTTGCGTGTAGCAACAGCGCCTCTTAACCATGGTGAAGGAATCGTGATGCGTATCCTGGATAAGCAAAAGAGTACTTTGCCACTGCCAGCGCTTGGATTTTCCGAGGAAAACCTGGAAAAATATCGTAACCTAATCAATCGCTCCTACGGAATGGTACTGCATTGTGGTCCAACCGGTTCAGGTAAATCAATGACCCTTTATTCGGCATTGAATGAAATTAACAAAGTCGGCATTTGCATTCGCACAGCAGAAGATCCGATTGAATACACACTGAATGGGATCCTGCAAATGCAAATGCACCGTAAAATCGGTCTGACCTTTGCCAATGCGCTCCGTTCTTTTTTGCGCCAGGACCCGGATGTCATTCTTGTTGGCGAAATCCGAGACAAAGAGACCGCAAATATTGCGGTCGAAGCTTCACTTACAGGTCACTTGCTGTTTAGCACGCTGCATACAAACGACGCACCCACGACGATTTCCCGACTGACCGAGATGGGAATTGAGCCGTTCATGGTTTCAGCGTCTCTGGTGTGTGTCTGCGCGCAGCGTCTAATGCGCAGAGTGTGCACGTCTTGTAACCATAAGTATGATCAGGAAGGAAATGAAGCTGCAATCATGGAGCGTGCGTTGGGCTGGACTGGTAGAGTTTCAAGAGCCAATGAAACCGGCTGTCCCAGTTGCGGAGACAATGGCTACAAGGGTCGCGTAGGAATACACGAATTGATGGCCATTAACGAAGAGCTGATCCAGGCAATCAATGCCGAAGAGGAAGCCGTTGTTATCAAGCGTATTGCCATGCGCAATGGTATGAAAACCCTGCATCAGGATAGTCTTCTAAAGGTACAGGAAGGCGTGTCGACGATGCAGGAGGCATTGTCAGTGGTGCCTCCCGATCTGGAAGAGTACATTCGCGGAAGCGATTAAACCTACCGTAAATTCAGTTTGCTGATAATACCACTGGCGATGCGTTGGCTACTGCCTCGATTGCGCTTGTGCCAGGCCAGGCCAGCTTTTGACATGGATTCGCGTGTCTTAGAATTGCCTGCCAGTTCTTTAACATTCATTTCCAGAGCTTGCTCATTTTCCACAGTCCGCGCAGCGCCACTTCTCAGGAGAGATCTCGTGACTTCCTTGAAATTGCTCATGTTAGGACCCATCAATATAGGAATACCCAGCCCGGCTGCTTCGATCGGCGTCTGGCCACCATCGTTTGGCGGCATGCTTTTGCCAATAAAAGCAAGATCAGCAATCTGAGCCAAACGAGCAAGCTCACCGGTGGTATCGGCCAGATAAATGCGAACCTCTTCCGGTGCGGATTTTTGTGTCGAGCGTTGATGCCAGGACAAAGGTTGCTGTTTGAGCTGACTGGTTATCTCAGGAGCGCGTTCAGCATGCCGTGGAACCAGAAGCAGACGGCAATCAGTGCCATCGTTGATTAGCTGGGACTGAATCTTCAAAAGTATTTGCTCCTCGCCTGGCCAGGTTGACGAACCCAGCAGGATAAACGGCTGTGGTTGATTCGACGGTGAATCGAAGCCCAATTCCCTCAGCAACTCGCTTCGCGCCGAAGTGCTGATGGGTTTTTCAACAGCTACATCAAACTTTAGATTGCCAAATGATTCGATAGTTTCAGGTGTTGCTCCGAGTTCCAACAGCCGGTTTCTGTTTAGTTGATTGGTCGCGTAGATGAAATCAAATTTTTTTAGCAGACGCCGGGCCAGACTGGAAAACTTCTTGTAGCGTAAAAAGCTTCTTTCGGATATGCGCGCATTCACAAGAAAAGTCGGTGTCCCACTCACCTGGGCTCGATGTAGATGCTCCGGCCAAAGTTCGCTTTCCGTCAACATAACGACATTTGGCTGAATTCGCTTCCATGCAAGATTCGTGCAAGGCCAGAAATCGAGTGGAAACAAACCAATGCAAAGCGTACTTTGTTGATAACGTTTGAGCGCTTCTGCATAGCCAGTGCTAGTCGTTGTCGTGATAACAATTTCAATATTATCATTTGCTCTCAGGGCTTTAATCAAAGGGCCAATTGCCAAAATCTCTCCAACACTGACCGCTTGCAGCCATATACGCTTCTTTCCGGCTGCCGGAGCAGCTAAACGGTGGAAAAATCCGAATCGATGTTGGAAATCCTTCCCATAACCACCACGACGCCACATTCTTAAACCATAGTGAGGTAGAACAGCCAGAAGCGCCGGAAGATAAAGAATTCGATAGAGCCAGATCATGTTTGAATCCTACGAATAGAGCATATTGAATGTAGATCATAGCAAAAAATTACGCACTTATGTTTCTGAAACGTTCGATTTCAGTTGACCCCAAAACATTGAATAATTTGTTCAGAGAAATGCTATGGAGAGATGACAGAGTGGCCGATTGTGCGACCCTGGAAAGGTCGTGTACTGGAAACGGTACCGAGGGTTCGAATCCCTCTCTCTCCGCCACTTAGTAGTTTTAGGCGAATTCCCTGACAGAATGCGAAATTTAGTGACATATTACCAACGTATTGATGGCCTCGGCAATCCGCCCGGTTATATTGGCGCGTTTGGCAAGCTGGTTGAGATTGGTGCCGATCAGCCGACTGCTTTGTTTTTCAACTGCTGGATCTGAACAAAAAGAGCGGCACGACAAAGCGCACAAGTGTTCTTAGCCAATGCAAATGGTTTACGCATGATGGTAGTTTGATCCGGTGTTTATGGATACTGCTCGATAAAGTTGTTCAAGGATTAGTAGACGAGCAATTTCGTGAGTAAAGGTAAAGGGTGATAGTGAAAGGCAACTATTTGCACGATCCTTGACTGCCTGATTCAGTCCGTACGCGCCACCAATGATGAAAATGGCTGGTTTGCCCTGGAGATTTAGTAGTTCACTGGCAAAGGTGATCGAAGTGTAAGTCGTTCCCTCTTCTGTAAGTGCATAGACCTTAGCGGTTCTACGTTTGGATAGTGTGTCGAGGATGCGTACGCTTTCATTTTCGACAGTGCCGTCTTTTAGTTCGGTCTGTTCAAATTTTCCCTGTCGGCTCAGGCGTTTTGCGTAGTCATCGCAAAGTGATTTAAGTGGTCTGTTTTTGATATGTCCTACAGCGATGAGTGTAAAATTAAACATGCGCTATAAATCTAAATCTTTTTGAACGGAGCGGGCGTATCCAGCGACCGACTTGAAAAGCGAGTCGGCAAATAAGGCAATCGTTACCAGAACCAATTGTAGTTCTACATCGTCAAAGGAAACGATATCGCCTTCACGGTAAACTTTGCGTAGATCAACAAGTTTATCAGGTGACAGAACTTCCAGATTTGCGCTTTCAGGATTTTCGATTGATTTGAGTTCCAGTACCAGTTTGCCACGATTGTCCAGTTGCTCCTTTTTGACGACTTTGTTTTGTTTGACAAGAATCTGCAGTATGAAGCCTAGTGAAATAATGCTGTCTTCCATTTCGCACATGATTTCGTAGTCTTTTTCAAGGCGATTGAATTTTTCGTCGAGTTTGGCAACAATGAAGCTCTGTTGGGTGGCATGTGCCTCTTTTTGCGCTTCAGGATCGACCTTTGCATCTGCATTGGTTACCTTGATCAGGGCAAGAAAGAAGTGAGCGTTGTTCATTGCCGTCAGGGCTAGATTTAGTGAATCGTTGATAATCTGGCGGACAAGGAGATCGCGGGCATAAGCCTGCAACTGTTCAAAATTTTGATGATGAGGCGCAGATGGCATAACCTTTGGTGCATTCACACGTTTATAGTATGTTTCCTCAGGGACAGTATCATGTGCTGCCAGATTGAATGCCAGAAGGTCAAAGTGGCGTTGCAAGCCAACCATGAAGTTTTGTGCGATCTGGTTCAGATTGATCTGTTGCGGTTTTCCGCTGTTGGGAATTTGTTCATCAGCCATGGCTAATCTATAGATTAAGTTTAGTTTAGTTTAGTTACTGTAGAAATAATGATCTCCGGGGCAAGCCCTGAGGTATTGAAAATTATTTCTACTTTATTAAGTTTGTTTCTCTTTGTTTGTTTAGACCCGCTCGCCTTCTAGCCGATTCAATTGCGGCTCTTCGTTTTGCATGTCCCCAGTTCATGTTGTCGATGATTGCCTGCTTCGTGCGGTTGGTTCGAGGTAGATACATATCCAAACTTCATGGAATCAGCGAATATATTGACAATGTTCAGTTAAGGTTCAGACTAGTTGCAGATTTTTTTATTTAGTATGCGCCCGAATTACTGGTTCAGGTATTCATCAAAGTACTTGATATGGATGACAATGGCGAGATTGACCGTCTAAGTCCGACAGTCCCAAGAAGGTCTAAAAGATTTACTCATTATCGAAATCCAAATCCTCATCGAAATCGCAATCGATTTGGATTGGTCATGTCGCTACGCTCGGGTACGATGAGGATTTCGACCTTGGATCCATAGTCGCAAACCTTCCTAGAGATGGTATCAGGACGCAGTTTTATGCGATGACACACCTTGAAGTGATTAATCCTCTGACTGGCTGGTTCCTGTGAGTGATTCACCGCCGCGGACACGAACTTTTGACATAATCATCTGTGTCAACTCCTCTGCCAATTCTGAATGTTCCCGGACATATTGTTTCGCAGCTTCACGCCCCTGACCAATCATTTCACCCTTGTAAGAAATCCACGAGCCTTTCTTTTCGAGCATCTTGTGTTCGACACCCAGGTCTACCAGAGATCCTGAATGAGAAATTCCTTCGTTATACATGATATCAAATTCAGTTTCCGTAAACGGAGGAGCCACTTTGTTTTTAACGACTTTTATACGCGTCCGGTTTCCGGAAACCTTGCCGGAAGTGTCTTTTATCTGACCGATGCGGCGAATATCCATTCGTACCGAAGCGAAGAATTTCAATGCGCGTCCACCAGGCTGGGTTTCGGGATTGCCAAACATAACACCGATCTTCTCACGAATCTGATTTGTAAACAAAACCACACATTGCGTCTTATTGATTGCGGCAGTCAGGCGACGCATTGCCTGACTCATCATCCGTGCCTGCAAGCCTACGGTCGTATCGCCCATCTGACCATCCAACTCGTTTTTTGAAACCAGCGCTGCCACAGAATCGACTACGATAATGTCAATTGCTCCCGAACGAATCAGTGTCTCTGTTATATTAAGCGCATCTTCACCGCTTTCCGGTTGTGAAACCATCAGATTTTCAAGATCGACACCGACGACTTTTGCATAGCGCGGATCCAAAGCATGCTCAACGTCAATGAAGACGGCATTGCCTCCCTGTTTCTGTGCCTGAGCAATCGCACTCAGGCAGAAGGTCGTTTTACCGGAACTTTCAGGCCCGTAAATTTCACAAATTCGGCCACGGGGAAGGCCACCGATACCCAAAGCAAGATCAATCGCGATGGAACCTGTGGAGATAACATCGATTTCCATTTTAGTTGCTTCGCCCAGACGCATAATGGCTCCGGAGCCAAACTGCTTGTTGATACCGGAAATTGCCAGGTCCAGATTTTTGCGATCTGTTTCGGAATTTCGATCGATTTTTTGTGTGGAAGCTTTTGCAGACATGAATATTTTGGGTTAAGGTTAAAATTTATTAATTAGTAGCTTGAATGTTATGTAATCCATAGCAAGATTTAAATGACAATTTGTTCACTATTTTATGATTTTAAACAGTACTTCTGAAATTGAATATTTCCTGGAAACACGCTGGGGCACATTAAAAATCGGCATAGATTCGAAAGGCTTGAATCGTGTCCTGTTTGAGAACTGCCTGCAAGAAAGAATTCATAAAGATGTCCATTTTCGCGACACTTTTATGAACTGGTTGCACTATTTTCAGGACTCCACTACTGACGATCGCTGGAATGCTTTGTCACTGGAAGGCACGGATTTTCAAAAGCTTGTCTGGCGAACGTTACTCGAAATTCCATCCGGCAGCAAAATCAGCTATGGTGAAATTGCCAAACGTATTGGTCAACCCAGAGCCTCCCGAGCAGTTGGCGCTGCCGTTGGAGCCAACCCGATCGCGTTGCTGATTCCGTGCCATCGGGTCGTTTATTCTTCAGGCAAGACGGGCAACTATCGCTGGGGATCCGATCGGAAGCGGGCGCTCCTGGAAATAGAAAGCGTTTGTAATTCCGATTTTACTCAACTTTTTAAAGCTGCGTGACTCAGAAAATATCCAACCCTGCAATTCCCGATGGAGTCCGGTATGCCCGGCTGGCCGGCAAATTGTTGGGACTTTTACTGATTTGTATGGGAATTCTCTCGCTTGCGGATAAGACTGGCAGTTCTTTCGCTATTTTCAAAGCGGTTTACTTTATCGTCTACGGAAGCCTGCTCAACCTGCCTTTCAGACGCATCGCGGAGCAACAATGGAAATGGTCATATGGCCTGCTGGTAGTTAGTTCCATCGCCTTTGTTTTCGTCATGGTGGTCGCTGTCATCTTTGATTACATGGCTGCCGACGCCCGTGGCGAACGCCTGGGTGTTCCAGGTTTTGAAGGCACTCTGATATTTTTTGCCCTGCTGCAAGTACCCGTTGTCCTCTTTCAGCGCAGGCCGGATTTACTCGACTAATGGCTACAAACTACAAACACATTATCTGGGACTGGAACGGAACCCTGCTCAACGACATTGCACTTTGCCTGCAAGTGCTCAACCGGCTTTTGGCAAGACGTGGAAGAGTATCGATTACCCTGGAAGACTATCGTCGAAATTTCGGGTTTCCGGTAATTCACTTCTATAAATATCTTGGACTGGAGGCTGACGAAGCAAGTTTTCAACAAGTCAGCCGAGAATTTATTGAAGACTATGAAACCTATTGGTTCGAGGAGTGTGCTCTACATCCGGAAGCCGCAAAAATACTCGCGCAACTGGCTCAGTCCGGCATTTCACATTCGGTGCTTTCCGCAGCCAAGCAGGAGGCCCTCAATGCAGGCATACAGCATTTTGGAATACGCAGGCATTTTCTGGGACTGGCTGGCGCTGACAACATTTACGCCGAAGGGAAGATCGGCAAGGGTCGTTATTGGGTCCGGCAACTGGACTGGGATCCAGAAGAAATTGTTTTAATCGGCGATACTGTGCACGACTACGAAGTTGCCCAGGCCATCGGTACGGATTGTATACTCCTGGCACATGGTCATCACAGCTTCCAGCGTCTTGCAAAAACCGGTGTATCTGTCGCACATTCCCTACAAGAATTGGTGCCTCTAATCCTTAAAGACACAGTTGGAATCAACGGCTTAGGTCTGCCGAAGATAGCACACAAATTGGGAGAAATCTCAGCGAATACATAATCTGAGGAATCGTGTGCGTTAATTGCGTTCACACGAAGTCTTTAGGAGTGCAGTCGAGTAATCGGCTGCACGAACCTAGATCCCTCGCGGCGATGCAGTTACCTTTTGCTTGACCGAAATTGTTCGAATATTTATTAAGATTGTCTTACCGTTTTGCATAAGTTCTGAGCAGAGGTCTTTCAATTAGTTGCGCATTTCATTTACAAAAAGATGAACTATGATGTAAATAAAGTCTGGCACAATGTGGATGGTGACGCGGCCGTAAAACTCCTGGAGAGTGATGCACAAAGAGGTATTTCCACTGAGGAAGCGCACGAGCGCTTACAGCAATTTGGCCCGAATGTATTGAGTGCAAAAAAGGGAAAGGGGCCGCTCTTAAGGCTTTTGCTGCAGTTTCATCAACCGCTGGTGTATATATTGATCGCGGCAGTAGTGGTAACTGGCTTTTTGGGTGAATGGGTGGATTCGGGGGTTATTTTTGCCGTTGTATTGATTAATGCAATTGTTGGTTTCTTGCAGGAATCAAAGGCCTTGAAAGCTCTGGATGCGCTTGCAAAAGTGATGCAGGCCAATGCGCGTGTTTTGCGTAGTGGCAAGATGCGGGAAATCGGTGCGGATAATCTTGTTCCGGGAGACATTGTACTGTTGCAGTCGGGGGAAAAGGTGCCGGCAGATATACGATTAATTCATGAGCATGAATTGCGAGTTGACGAGTCGGCGCTTACGGGAGAGTCGGTACCTATTGAGAAGAAGCTGGATGTGCTCGAAGAAGAGGTTATTCTGGCGGACAGAAAAAATATGGTCTTTGCTTCGACTCTTGTCACCTACGGACAGTGTCGAGGCGTTGTTGTGGGGACGGGTAGTCAGACGGAAATCGGGCAGATATCAAAGCTGGTTTCCGAGGCAGAGGAATTGGCAACACCGTTATCACGTAAGATAAGCCAGTTCAGCGGTGTCTTGCTCTATGTGATCATTGCTCTAGCGTTAGTAACTTTTTTTGCGGGACTCTATCGTGGACATCCGGTGGAGGAGACCTTTATTGCCGCGGTTGCACTGGCAGTTGCTGCTATTCCTGAGGGACTTCCTGCCGCGTTTACGATCATTTTGGCTATTGGTGTTTCACGCATGGCGAAACGCAATGCTATAATCCGTAAACTGCCGGCCGTTGAAACCCTGGGCAGTACGACGGTGGTTTGTTCTGATAAGACCGGCACTCTGACCGTCAATAAAATGACGGTTCAGGAGATTGCTGCCGGTGGGGAGCGCTTCAATGTAGATGGGGTCGGGTATCAGCCACACGGACAGTTTTTTTCATCGGGAGGAGAAGCGATTACTGAGCTATCTGAAAGCCTCAGACAGTGTTTGCTTGCGGGTCTGCTTTGCAATGATTCGGTGCTGGTTAAAGAAAAAGATATTTGGGATGTTACGGGGGATCCGACCGAGGGCGCTTTGATTGTTTCTGCACGAAAGGCTGGACTGGTTGAAGAACGAGAGAGTGATCGGTTTCCTCGTCTGGATAGTGTACCCTTCGAATCGGAGCACCAGTATATGGCGACGCTGCATAAAGCTGAAGAGGGCGGTCCGCGCCAAGTGTATATAAAAGGGTCTGTCGAGGCCATACTTACCAGGTGCAGCTACATGTTAAATGCGCAGGGTGATCAAATCCCTTGTGATTCCGAGCGCGTGTTGCAGGACGTTCACTCAATGGCTCAGGGCGGGATGCGAGTGCTCGCTTTTGCTCGTCTGGAAGTGGCCGCTGATGTGATGAAGTTAACTCATAGTCACATTAGCAAAGGGCTTACTTTTCTGGGCATTCAAGGCATGATCGATCCGCCGCGTCAGGCAGCTATTGATGCCATCAAGGCCTGTTACAATGCTGGCATAAAAGTTAAAATGATAACCGGTGATCATGCGATAACTGCGGCGGCGATTTCCAGACAGATGAATTTGGACGGGAGCAATAGCGCTGAATTCCCCAGGGTACTAACGGGTCGGGAGATGGTTGCGCTCTCAGATCAGGAATTGGCTGATCAGATAGAGAATGTGGCTGTATTTGCCCGGGTGGCGCCTGAGCAGAAACTACGCCTGGTTCGTGCCCTTCAAGAGCAGGGGCATGTGATTGCGATGACCGGTGATGGCGTCAATGATGCGCCTGCCTTGAGGCAGGCTGATCTTGGGGTAGCCATGGGCTTGGGAGGCACTGAAGTGGCGAAAGAGGCTGCCGATATGGTACTAACTGACGATAACTTTGCGACGATCAAGGCAGCGGTCGAAGAAGGGCGCTGTGTGTTTGATAATCTGACAAAATTTATCGTCTGGACATTGCCTACCAATATGGGGGAAGGCCTCGTAGTGCTGTGGGCAATATTTGCGGGCCTTACGCTACCCGTTCTGCCGATTCATATTTTATGGATCAATATGTCGACAGCCTTGCTATTGGGCCTAATGCTCGCTTTTGAACGCAAAGAGAACAATATCATGTACCGGCCTCCGCGCAATCCGAAGGCTCCCATAATCACTCGCCCGTTCGTGCTGCGGATTGTCATGGTGGCGCTCATGATGACGGTAGCGGCATTTGTGCTGTTTCAATGGGAGCTTAACCGGAGTGGCGATACGGACGTCGCGAGGACGGTTGCTGTAAATGTGGTTGTGTTTGTCGAGCTATTCTATCTTTTCAACTGTCGATCGCTGAACCATTCGTTCTTTTCATTGGGCTTTTTCAGTAATCGGCTGCTTTTAGGTGGTGTCGCCGGAATGATCAGTCTGCAGTTGCTGTTCACTTATATGCCTCTGGCTAATCGATTATTTCATACGGCGCCGATTTCCCCGCATGCGTGGTTGTTGATACTAGGCGTTGGGCTGTCCGTTTTCGTGATTGTCAGCATTGAAAAATGGATACAACGAAGTTTTTTTGATGCTAAGTAAAAATCAACCTGTAACACGTAATGAGGTTTGATTAGCCTTAAAGAAAGTACTGTTAATGTGGAGGAAACGCTCCATCGTTGCCGCCGACATACACTACGTAAAGCCGATTGTGTCAAATCAGGTGGTATGGCAAGGACAGAGCATTTTTTCCTGTGTGCCCGGCATGAGCGAATCATATGTATGAAACTAAGAAATGAGTTAACTTGGACTCTGTTTTAGAAACCACGAATAGACAACAAATCAACATCAAGTGTACAAACGATTTTTTGCACTCTTATACTGTTCAATAAGGATTGAATGCGTGAGAGATTATTATATTGTGATAACTTATGAAGGCTCTACTTACCAAAATAGGAAATTCAAGAGGTATCCGGATTCCAAAGCCCATTATTGAAGAATGTGCTCTGACAAGTGAAGTTAATCTTGAAGTTAAGGGGCAAACCCTAGTTATTTCTCCGATTTCTCACTTACGTGATGGTTGGGAAGAGAAATTTAAAGAGATGAACGAGGAAAGTGAAGATGCCTTAATTTTATCCGATATGGAGAATAACTGGGACGAAGAAGAATGGGAATGGAAGTAAGCCGGTTTTGTGTAGTCCTCGTAGAATTAGACCCTACTGCTGGAAGTGAAATCAGAAAAACAAGACCCTGCCTGATCATTTCGCCGGATGAGATGAACCGTCACATCTCAACAGTGATTGTTGCTCCAATGACTACCAAGGGAAAAGGGTGCCCGACACGTATTTCATGCTCTTTTCAAGGCAAACAGCGACAGGTCGTACTGGATCAGATCAGGACTATTGATAAAACCAGAATCAAAAAAGTGTTAGGGAAAATTGATAAAAGAACACAGAAAAAAGTATTCTCTACGCTCTATTCACTTTTCTCGGCTTAATCACCAAAATGCTTCAATAGCTGGGCTTACACCAAATCAAAGCGACCATGCAGTTCCTCCGGTGAGTTCATCCAAGTTCCCACATCCGATATATTCTCCAGGGACAGGCAGATAGGGCAGCACCTGTTCACCGATAACTTCGGATGTTTTGTAAGCCCAGATAACGGAATCCCTGAATTGACTGGCAAAAACATAACATGCAACCTCGGCGTTCAACTCTGCCGGTACACCTCCGGCGACTGCCTGGTTGTAAGTCTCCAGCAATTCAAACATTTTTTTCTCTTCTTCCGTTTCACGCTGCGCAAGGCTGGCTGCAAGTACGGGTTCCAGATCACGGTTATTGAGATCGCCTGAAGCTTTCTTGCCGGAATCGCTCAATGCTTTCCCGATAAACTTACTGAGCCCCATTTTCATAAATGTCTGTTCCGGCCGATCGGAAACTTCACCGACATATCTGTCCAGAAATCTGTGGACACCGACTTCAGTCGCCGAAGGCGTATCCGTTTTGGGCAGAATCAGGTCGGCGAGTTGCATCAGAACCGCCCCTTCTTCCGGACTGAAAAATACCGGGGTCCATTCCACGATAGTATCCTGTGTAGAGGCTTTTAGCAGATTCAAAAGAGGCGGACTTGCGACGAGATATCCCAGAGTCAGCCCCATGTTCTTTAACGCGTGTCTCCGATTCATCAGATGTTTCCTTTCCTTAATTCCTGAACGGCGTGGTTGGCAGCTCTGGCGGTAAAGGCCATATAGGTCAGGGACGGATTTACACAGGAAGATGAGGTCATAAAGGCTCCATCGGTCACATACACATTTTTAACTGCATGAATCTGGTTGTACCGATTTAACACCGAGGTTTCAGGATCATGGCCCATTCGAGCGGTTCCCATTTCGTGTATTCCAAGCCCCGGAGCTCCGGGATCATCAAAAGGCCGGATATCTCTAAAGCCTGCCTTTTCCAACATAACCACAGCCTGTTCCTTCATGTCTTCTCGCATTTTCCATTCGTTTCCTCTGAACTCCACATCAAAGGTAACTGTCGGCAATCCCCATGGGTCCAGCTTGTCGTAGTCAAGGTACATGCGATTATCTTCGTATGGAAGGACTTCACCAAATCCCCAAATTCCAAAGGACCAGCCACTTGGCTTCAGGATCGCTTCCTTCAATTTTCTGCCATAGGAAAGCTCAGCGACTGTTTCTTTCCAGTTCGTTCGGCTGGCGCCCCCCTGATATCCGTAACCGCGGATAAATTTGTCTGTGTTGGAGTCGCCACCAATATTTCGAAAACGTGGAATATACACTCCAGCGGGTTTGCGTCCTTTGTAGTACTTGTCCTCATAGCCGTCAAGCTTACCGTTGGCGCCAACTCCAAGGTGGTGATCCATGACATTGCGGCCCAGTTGCCCCGAGTCGTTCCCCATGCCATTCGGAAAACGGTCAGATCTGGACTGCATCAGAATTGCGGCGGATGCAATTGTTGAGGCGCAGAGAAAAATTACTTTCGCCCTGAATTCATATTTCTTGTGGGTGACACGGTCAATGACCTTAACGCCCGTGGCCTTTCGGGTATCCGGATCATACAGGATTTCATGAACGATCGAATCGGGGCGAAGTGTCATATTTCCTGTGGCCTCGGCAACCGGAAGAGTTGAGGCGTTGCTACTGAAGTAGGCCCCGAAAGGACATCCTCTCATGCAACGATTCCGATGCTGACATCGCATCCGGTTGGCACCTTCAAACTTTTTATTACTGTTTATGTTGGCAACCCGCCCTGCGGTAACAATCCGTCCGTCAAAATGCTCGGCCACTTTTTCGCGCATATGTTGTTCCACGCAGTTCAATTCCATCATGGGCTCAAAAATCCCGTCGGGTAACTGAGGCAGCCCCAGCGGTTCCCCCGAAACTCCGATAAAGGCCTCTACCCGGTCATACCAAGGAGCAATATCTTTATAACGAATCGGCCAGTCCACGGCAATGCCGTCTTTAAGGTTGGCCTCGAAATCCATTGCGCTCCACCGATAGCTATGACGTCCCCATGTAATGGAACGACCGCCTACGTGATAGCCTCGCATCCAATCAAAGCGTTTTACTTCGTTGTAAGGATGTTCGAGATCGTTAACAAACCAGAAATTATGCTGTGCCCTGACGGTGTAACCTGTACGGGCCTGTTTGAACTGTCTGGCTTTTTCTTCCCGGGGCAAATGGCCACGGTTGGGTAAATCCCAGTCGTCCATAAATGCAGTCGGATAGTCAGTTATGTGGCTGACCATTCTGCCTCGCTCTAGCACCAGAGTCTTCAGGCCGTTTTCACATAATTCCTTGGCCGCCCAACCGCCACTGATCCCGGTACCAACAACAATGGCATCATAGGCTTCCTGCTCTTCATTAAAATAGAATTTGCTCATCACCGGATCATTTTAGCTCTAAAGGTATTAACGAGATTAACAATAAAATTCGTTTTCCGTAGTGTATATCGGATGCAATTCAAATACATAGCAAAGTGGCGCAGCACCGTCCCCGCTTCGCTCTGTAAGCTTCGCAGGGCACGGCCCCTGGTGGCACATCTGCGTCGTATGATGCGTTTGAACCTTCATGCGGTGCGAGGACGCGCCTGTCCTACCTTTTTTATCCGACATTCGACATGTAGCTACAAATTTGAATTACGTCCGTTGGGCGAATCACACTAGAAGCATCATTTTGACGCTTGTTTTTTTGGCAAATAAGCGCCTGGAAGCCGCTTTTACAGGCTCGACTCACCGGTAAATTACACCCACGTTTGTTGAAAAGTATACTGTATGAAACAAAGCGTTTTTTTGCACTGCGATTTAAAAACCGGGATCGTACTTGTTCTTATTTTAACGAGTCTTACTGCTTGCAGGAATCTGGCAATCGAGCAGACAGATGAAGCTATGGGACAAGGTGCAGAACAAGCAATAATACATCAGACTCCTTTCTTTAAACTTTCCCTGGCCCAGTGGTCCATGCATCGGATGATACTGCAAGGAGAAATCGATCCTTACCAGTTTGCTGCAAAAGCCAAAACCTGGGGATTTGAGGGTTTGGAGTATGTTAGCGCTCTCTACAAAAGTGAATTGGAACCAGCCGGTTATTCCGCTGAAGCCATGCAGGGATTTGTCAGTAGATGCAACGCAGAGGCGGCCAAATACGGACTCGAGAATTTGCTAATCATGGTGGATGGCGAAGGCAATTTGGCTACACCGGATGCCGTTGCCAGAAGTCAGGCGATCGCGAACCACTACAAGTGGGTGGATGCAGCCCGGGCGATGGGATGCCACTCCATCCGGGTAAACCTTTGGGGTAGTGACGACCCTGCACAATGGGCATCAGCCTCTGTGGATAGCCTTACTCGCCTTTGCATCTATGCCAGGCATAAGGACATCAACGTACTGGTGGAGAACCATGGAGGGCTTTCGTCCAATGCCCGGATGCTGGCCGGGGTGATACAGGAAGTTGGGATGGCAAACTGTGGTACCTTACCAGATTTTGGAAACTTTTGTATGCGGAAGAATGATCCTGAGGATTGGGGTTCAGGCTGCGCGAAAATGTACGATAGATACAAAGGTGTCAAAGAACTCATGCCCTATGCTAGGGCAGTCAGTGCGAAATCTTATAATTTCGACGCACAGGGAGATGAGACGGAAATCGATTTTACCAGAATGCTTTCCTTGATTAAGGCTGCCGGATATACCGGTTACATCGGAGTAGAATATGAAGGGAATGTATTAAAAGAAGAGGCTGGAATCCTGGCTACTCGAGACCTGCTTTTGAACATTGAAGGTCTTTGGGATAGACCATTTCAATATCCTTAATTCTATATTATTAAACTTGTGAAACTATTTAGAAGTAAGCTTCTAGGTATTCATCATCCTATAGCGAATAAACTTAGCAAAGTAGAACTATGAGCGCTTTCAAATCAACACTACCGATTCATTCTGTTGTCGATCAGATTGTAGATGGGCTAAATGACTTTGGCCGTGTCGTTTTGAGTGCACCCACGGGTTCCGGTAAGTCGACTCAGGTGCCACAGGTTTTACTGGATCGTTTGCAGATATCAGGTGAAATTATTGTTTTGCAACCACGGCGTCTGGCAGCGCGATTGCTGGCAAAGCGTGTTTCACAGGAGCGCAATGGTAAGCCTGGCGAGGAGGTTGGTTACCAGGTGCGTTTTGAAAAAGCCGTTGGCCCGAACACCCGGATACGTTTTGTGACAGAGGCAATTTTCCTTCGGCAGGTTCTCAAAGATCCAAAGTTGTCCGGTGTCGGCGCTGTCGTTTTTGACGAATTCCACGAACGCAACCTGACCTCGGATTTGAGTATTGCTTGCGCATTGGAGAGTATTCGTTTGCAGCGGCCGGATTTAAAGGTCGTCGTCATGTCTGCCACACTGGATGTCAATGTTTTGCAAGCTTATCTGGAACCGTGTGCTCGTGTTGAAGCTTCGGGGCGTCTGTACCCGGTTGCGACCCGCTGCATGGGCTCGGCTTTGAATCGTGATGCGGCGCCGGTCTGGGAGCGAGCTGCCAAGGCATTTCGTATGCTCGTAAGGGAACGCATGGAGGGAAACATACTGGTTTTTATGCCGGGCGCTTATGAAATCCGCAAAACGATTGCTGCAATTGAGTCGCTGCCGGAATCGTCTGACTACTCTGTGCTGCCTTTGCATGGCGAACTTTCAACTGATGCCCAGGATAAAGCATTATTGCCGAGTGCTCAGCCCAAGGTGATTGTGTCAACCAACGTTGCAGAGACTTCGATAACAATTGAAGGTGTACATGCGGTGATTGATGGCGGGCTGGCTCGGATTGCTCGCTTTGATCCGCGTCGGGGTATCAATTCGATACTGGTTGAGTCAATCAGTCGTGCTTCCGCAGAGCAACGTGCCGGACGCGCCGGGCGCACCGGGCCAGGTATTTGTCTGCGGCTTTGGAGCGAGGCCGAACACGCTGCTCGTGCTGCCCAGAATACACCCGAAGTAAAACGCGTGGATTTGTCGGAATCGATTTTACTGCTGGCTGCTGCCGGGATTACTGATCTGGAGGCGTTTGGCTGGCTTGAAAAACCGGAACCTGAAAAACTGAATCAGGCGCGTGCATTACTACTCGATTTGGATGCACTGGATCCGAATGGCGGAATCACTGAAATCGGGCGAAAAATGGTGGGATTCCCCTTACATCCGCGATACGCAAGAATGCTAATCGAGGCTGACAAATACGGTGTCGTACCCCAGGTAGCGCTTATTGCGGGATTGAGCCAGGGGCGCTCTTTTTATCGAGTTTCTCGAGATGCTCGCATACGCAAAGAGCAGATTCGGCAGATAGAAGATGCGGTGGATCGACGATCGGATTATTTCTTGCATTTGCGAGCCTGGGGAATTGCCCGGACATCAGGGTTTGATCTGAAAGTCTGTTCAGAATTAGGCATTCATGCGGGAGCGTCCCGTCAGGCGGGAGAGGCTGCCCGGCAATTGTTGCAGCTCGCTGGGAATCAGGGGTTGAATACGCAGGAAGTTGCGCAGGCCGATGAAATGGAACGTGTTTGCAAATGTCTTCTGGTGGGGTTTTCCGATCATCTGGCCAAACGTAACGATACGGGCACACGACGTTGCCGTATGGTTCATGGACGTTCGGGTGAACTGCGCCGGGAAAGTGTCGTCGACCAGGAACTTTTTGTTGCGGCTGAGATTGAAGAGCGTGAAGTGCGTGGCGATGTGACCTTGCTACTTGGTATGGCTACTGTTGTAGAACACAAATGGTTGGGCGAACTGTTTCCTAAAGACTTTTCAGACCAGACTTTGACCGTATTTGATCCACACATGCGTCGGGTGATCTGCCGTAAGGAGTGCAGCTTTCGCGATCTGGTTTTATCATCTTCGGAGCAGGGCGAGCCCAACCTCGAACAGGCGGCTGCCTTGCTGGTTGAGGAAGTTTTGAAGGGACGCCTGAAACTCAAGCGTTGGGATGCAGCAGTGGAAAGCTGGATACAACGGGTCAACTTTGTTGCCCGGCATTGTCCGGAGACAGCAATTGCAGCCATTGACGATTCAGCTCGTCAGGTGTTGCTTGGGCAAATCTTTTATGGTGCGGTGAGTTACAAAGAGATCAAAGACCGACCGATTTTGGAGACAGTAAAAGAGTGGATAAGCCCGGAACAGCACTATTTTATCGACACCTACGCGCCTGCTGAAATGCAGTTGCCGCGCCGCCGTAATCCGGTGAAAATACGATACGAATCCGACGGGCGTGCGTTCATTGCCTCAAAGTTACAGGATTTCTATGACGTGCCGGGATCCAAACTGGTCGTAGCTAATGGTAAAATACCTCTGCTTGTTGAGTTGCTGGCACCCAATCAGCGACCCGTTCATTTGACCGATGATCTGGATGGGTTCTGGGACGGCGCGTATCCCGCGATACGCAAAGAATTGGCCGGGCGCTATCCAAAGCATGAATGGCGATAAACTTTTATTTGCGTTATAGCTAAGCTTGGAATTACTTTTACACTCAAATGATGTCTTTTCTTTGGTAAAGAGGTAGCGCAGGTGCGTCCTCGCACCGCATCGAATGCTCGGGCGCTCTGGCTCACACGACGCTGGTGCGCACCGAGACGGTGCTGCGCCACCCAATGCACAATCTGTTCAAATAATTTTAGGCTTAGCTATAAACGTGTTTGACGGTGATCAGAGTGAAATCGTCCGGTTGCCCTGTTTTACCTGAGAAGGCGTGAACATCCTTTACAATATTGTTTAGAATCGATTGAGCGTTGCGACTGCCATATTTCTGAAGAGTTTCCATGAGGCGTTTTTCAGAGTATTCTTCGCCTTTGTTGTTTACACTCTCGGTAACTCCGTCGGTGTAGAGGACCAGTACATCATTTTCGTGAAAGGGTACGGTTTTATCTTCAATGGTCGCATCGAAAATTTCTGAAGGGACCATGCCGAGAGCCATGCCATTAGATTTAATGGTTTCTATATTTCCGGCGCCGCCGTTTTTAAGATGATAGAAAAGCGGTAATTCATGTCCGGCGCGTGCAAATGTGATATTCTCTTTTCCCGGATCAATGATTGCGTAAACAATCGTGATAAACATGTCCGTTCGCATGGAGCTTTGCATGAGTCTGTTGATCGTCTTTAGTACTTCAGAGGGTTGGTCTTTCTGTTGCGAAACATGGCGGAGGTTGGTCTGGCAGATAGCCATTAATATGGAAGCGGAGATCCCTTTGCCCGAGACATCAGCGATGGCCACACCGATACGGTTTTCGTCAATTTGAAATATATCGTAAAGATCACCACCTACTTTTTGGGCAGCAGTGTAGTGTGCCGCAAATTCGAATTTTGACGAGGAGGGGAATGTGCGTGGCAGCAGAAGGCTTTGTACATTACCGGCAAGTTCCAGATCCAGATCCAGTTTGTTTTTCTCAATCTGCAGTTGCATTGCATCGCTATTGTAAATGGCCAGTCCCATTTGCTCTGCCAGCGATTCAACCAGAGAGAAATCAGTCTCTGTGAAGGGGAGTTCATCTGCCGGATTAGCGACGGCAAGTACAGCAATGAGTGTGTCCTGGAAGAGTACCGGGGCAACGATGATGGACCGAATTTGCAGGGCCGGGTCTTTGTGCCGTACGATTCGCGGGTCTTTCTTTGCGTTGGGAATGAACTCGGCTTGTCTGGATTGAGCAACCTGGCCAATCAGGCCCTCGCCCATTTTAAACGTTTCAGGATGAAGGATTTTTTCCAGAAGATGGGTTCGAGAAACATCTTTTGCTTTGAATTTCTCGGGGAGTTCCCGCTGTGGTGGAAAAAGACCTTCAACGGCTATACCTTGCAGGCTTTCGTCGCCAAGCTTCTCAAAAATACAGGCGCTCATTGCGCCGGTACTAAGAATTGCAGCGTGAAGCATGCGCTGAAACATTATTGTGCGATCGTTACCTTTTACAACTGCTTCGACCATGTTGTGCATGAATTCGACAACGATTTGTTTTTCTTGTCTTAGAATCTGCTTCTCTTCTTCGAGAATTTTTATCTGCCTGACTTTTCTGGTGTACAGTAGCCACATGCCAAAGACTCCAGCCAGTACTCCAAGAAGAAAGAACATGACAATTCAGATTATGCGGGAAAAGAGCGCATATGCTCAGTTTTAACCATCGGTTTCAGTTTGGTTCTTTAAAAAGGCAATGACATCCTGGAATTTGGCTGCGTTTTCTTCGTCAGCTTTAACCAGATTTTCATGTGCCTTAAGTACTTCTTTGGCATCGGATACTTCTACGTTTTTAAGCTCAGAAAATTGTTCTTTCTTGGCGGCATCGATTACACCCATCAGGTCTTCGTCGATTGTAAGAAGGTTTTGTAGCCCTAGGTTATAAACCAGATCATGGTTTCGTTCGCTAAGATTACAGAGAATTAAAATGCCCCCGGGTGATTGTTTGCGGAGTTCAAGTGCAGTTCCGGTTAAAATCCCAAGAAAGGTGCTATCCATGCCGGTGCAGTTCTTGAAATCAAGTACAATATGCCCATGTCCCTCATCAACTGTCTTTTCGATGAAAATACGAAATGAGTTACAGTTCAAATAATTTGCTTTCCCGTTGATTTGGACGATAACGGGATCTGAATAAGCGCTGACTAGAAAGGTTGGCTGTTGTGTTTTATTCATGCAACTCAGTCCAGAAGAGCAAAAGATGTATCAGGATTCGCTAACAATGTCTCGAAGGACATATTGAAGGATTCCACCATGTCGATAGTAATCGACCTCGATGTCAGTATCTATGCGCAAGACGAGATCTACTGTTTGTTTGGTTCCATCAGGCTTACTGATTTCCATGGGGACGATTTGCTCCGGCTTTAAATCGTTGCTTAAGCCCAAAAGCGAAAAGGTTTCATTGCCCGTTAAACCAAGTGTTCCATCGCTAACACCTTCTTCAAACTGTAAGGGAAGTACTCCCATGCCGATCAGATTACTACGGTGAATGCGTTCGAAACTTTTCGCGACTACTGCTTTGACACCTAACAAGGCAGTACCTTTTGCCGCCCAGTCACGTGAACTGCCCATGCCGTAGTCTTCACCGGCAATGACGATCAAGCTGGTCGTTCGTTTTTTGTATTCCTGGCAGGCATCGTAAATGTCCATCAGGGTTCCTTCCGGCATCAGCTTTGTATAGCCGCCTTCTTTTCCGTCTGCCATTTTGTTTTTGAAGCGTACATTGGCAAATGTGCCACGTGTCATGATGCGGTCATTGCCACGACGAGAGCCAAAGCTGTTGAAGTCTCTTTGAGCAACGCCGTTTTCGGTTAGAAAGCGGCCTGCCGGACCGTCCGGTTTGATTGCTCCTGCCGGAGAGATGTGGTCGGTCGTGATTGAATCACCGACGATTGCAAGTGGTCGAAGGTCCGTGAGATCCGTTATATCTCCTGTTTTCATTTCAACGCCTTCGAAAAAGGGCGGGCTTTGTATGTATGTGGATGCAGAATCCCATTTGTAAGTATCACCTTTGGATGAGGCGATTGCGTTCCATTCCGGGTTGGCGTCGTCGAGATCACTGTATTTGCGCTTAAACATTTCAGGCTTCAGGCCGGACAACACAAGATCTTCAATTTCTTTTCTGCTGGGCCAGAGGTCTTTCAGGTAGACCGGTTTGCCGTCTGCATCGTTGCCAATGGCATCGTTCATCAGGTCAATGTCGACCGTTCCGGCCAGTGCGTATGCGACAACCAGTGGTGGCGACATGAGGAAAGACGCTTTTAGTGCGCCATGTACACGTGCTTCGAAATTGCGATTTCCGGAAAGTACTGAGGCGCCGACCATATTGCCGCTTTTCAAAGTTTCTTCAATTAACGGATCAAGTGGACCGGAGTTGCCGATACAGGTGGTGCAACCGTAGCCGACCAGATTAAAGCCGAGCGTATCCAGGTCTTTTTGCAGACCGGTTGCTTCAAGATAGTCAGTGACGACGCGCGAGCCGGGAGCCAGAGATGTTTTTATGAGAGGATTGACGGTTAATCCACGCTCGACTGCTTTGCGTGCCACCAGACCGGCAGCAACCATAACGGATGGGTTCGAAGTGTTGGTGCAGGAAGTAATTGCGGCGATCAGCACCTGGCCATGTGCAATTTCCGGAAGCTCTGTCTCCGCAACCGCAACCGGCGCTTCGCCTTCATCGCGTCCACCGGCAGCAACCGGCGCTGAAACGCGCACTTTTTTGCTGTGCTCTGTCTCTTTGATTCCAAAGCCGCCTTCGGCAACCGGTATACTCAGAAGTTGCTTGAAGCGTTTTTTAAGTGCCGGAACGTCAATGCGATCCTGTGGACGTTTGGGCCCGGATACGGCGGGTACAACGGTGTTCAGGTCCAGTTCAAGGTTTACCGAGTAGTCAATCTCTCCTTTCCGGGGGATACCGAACATGCCTTGCGCTTCATAGTAATCCTTGACTAATTGGATCTGCTTCTCGTCGCGACCGGTCAGGCGCAGATATTCCAGCGATCGTTCGTCCACGGGGAAGAAGCCCATGGTTGCTCCGTATTCCGGAGCCATGTTGGCAACGGTTGCACGGTCTGCGAGACTGAGCTTGGCTGCGCCTTCACCGTAAAATTCGACGAATTTGCCGACTACTTTTGCCTCGCGCAGCATTTCGGTGATGCGCAAAGTGAAATCAGTTGCAGTAGTGCCTTCGGCAAGCTCTCCGGTCAAATGTACACCAACGACTTCAGGCGTTTGGAAGTAAACCGGCTGACCGAGCATTCCGGATTCTGCCTCAATGCCTCCAACACCCCAGCCAACCACACCAAGGCCATTGATCATGGTTGTGTGTGAATCGGTGCCAACCAGAGTATCCGGGTAGAGAATGCCATCTTTCTCGAAGACGACCTTTGCGAGGTATTCAAGGTTTACCTGATGGACAATGCCGATCGCAGGAGGTACAACGCTAAAGGTGTCGAAAGCCTGTTGTCCCCATTTGAGAAACTGATAGCGTTCTTTGTTGCGATTAAACTCGAATTTCAGGTTTTCCAGAAATGCATTGGCCGAGCCGGAACGATCAACCTGTACCGAGTGGTCAATGACCAGATCGACCGGCACAAGCGGTTCAATAATCGAAGGGTCTTTGTCGAGTGCGGCAACTGCATCGCGCATGGCTGCAAGATCGACTAGAAGCGGTACGCCGGTAAAGTCCTGAAGCACGACACGGGCGACTACGAAAGGGATTTCCTTGTTGCTTTTCTCGGTTGCGCTCCAGCCAGCAAGCGCTCGTACGTCATCTTCAAAGACTTTTTTGCCATCACAATTGCGCAGTACTGATTCGAGTACAATTCGAATACTGACCGGGAGGCGGGAGATGCCGGCGAGACCGGCTTCCTTTTCAAGTGCAGGAAGGCTGTAGTATTTGGAGCCATTCAGCTCACGAATTACTTTAAACGGATCGTTCATGGAAATAAAAACTTAAAATTTTGTTAGCTTGTTAGCTTTGAAGAGCAGCTTTGACGGCATCAAAGTCGGGTAGGTCGTGAGGGTCTTCTGAGGATTCGCTGTAGAGGATAGTGCCTTCTTCATCGATTACAAAAGCGGAACGCTTGGAGACACCTTTAAGACCCAAAAGATCGGGATAGAGCACATCGTATGCGGTGGAGACTTCTTTATTGAAATCACTAAGCAAAGGGAACTTTAGCTGATCGACCTGTGCCATCTTTTCCTGGGCGAATGGGCTGTCGACCGAGATGCCAAAAACAGATGCATTCAACTCTGAATAAGCGTTTAGATTATCGCTTATATCACACATTTCTTGCATGCACACACCGGTAAACGCAAATGGGAAAAACAGCAGTACAGTCTTTTTTTTGCCGAACTGATCTTCCAGAGAAACATCCTGAAGACCTTCGGCATTTTTGGTTTTAAGTGTAAATAACGGTGCTTTAGTGCCTGGATTGAGTGCCATCTTAGTTAAGTAGTTATAAATGTTAAACGGTTTTAAATGGTAAAAAAGTACTTAATAAACAGATAACACAGTGAGATGTAAAGCGTTGGATTAACCTTAAATCGACAATTAAGAATTAAGAATTAAGAATTAGGAATTAGGAATTGAGAATTAGCTTCTAATAGTCAGGCGCTTAAGCAATCAAGCCGAGTCGCTATTTTGGCGTCCTGTACTATCCGTGTAGATCAGCGTGTATTCGCGGCTTAGAAAACTCAACCGAGCCCAACCGACGAATTAAGGTTGAGAGATCATAGATCGAAACTGCCTTCACATATCAAATAATAGGCTCAAATAAAAATACCGTGAATGTCAAAAGTAAGGAATTAAAAACATCCTTGATTTTAGCTAAACTTTGCGTACGTTTTAATCATGAATATAATGTCAACAATGACTTCTAAAGGACAAACGACGATACCACGTGAGGTTCGAGACGTGCTAGGGCTAGGGCCTCGGCAGCGAATTGTCTATCAGATCGAGGGCGATAGCGTTCGTATTCGTTCTGCCGGAGGATCGCTGATGGCTGTTGCCGGTGCACTCGCCGACGGTAAGCCTGCCTTGGGTCGTGATCAGGAACGCGCGTCTTATCGCAAAGCGCTAGGAGAACGTTACAAAACCTCTACATGAAACGCCTGCTGCTTGATGCAAATGTGATGATTCGCTTCCTCAGAGCGGATCATCCAGGTCACTTCAAACGTGCTAAAGCCTTGTTCGAGCAAGCTGAATCAGGGGGAGTACGATTGGTTCTGCTTGATGCTGTGTTAGCTGAAGTCGTCTATGTCCTGACCGCAGTTTATGAAGCAAAGCGTGCAGATGTTGCCGATACTCTGCGGCCTTTTCTTTTTCACGGAGGCATTGAATGCCCCGAGAGCAATGTATTGAACGATGCGCTGGGCCGGTTTGCTACAAACAGCGTGGATTTTCTTGATGCTTATCTTGCCGCTCAAGCATTGGCTATGGATGTTCCCGTGAGCACCTTCGACAAGGACTTTCGAAAATTCAAGGACATCGAGTTTGAAGCACCCTGACCGTCTTGAGTAGCATTGAGTGGTGCCTGGTCGACTCGTGGCGCCACGAGTCGACGCAACGCTACTGAATACAACTCGAATCATTTAGACATTGAGGTAGGCCTTTTACGCTTGCTGCCGTTCTGGCACTTCTAGTTACTAATTGTTTTTATTTCTTTCATCTTTAACAAGCTAGAGAGGCATTCTCACGTCTTTTGGACATTATCCCGGAACCATGAGTAGACGGTCGAGAAAATCGTCGTTGCATGTGGTTCGATAGTGGTTCATTAACAAACCACTATGAAGACGCTCTTTTTGGTTAGGCACGCAAAATCAAGTTGGGAAAGTCCATTACTACCCGATCATGAGCGGCCATTGAATGTGAGAGGTAAGCGGGATGCCCCAAGAATGGGCAAGCGATTAGTATCACGTGGGGTCAAGCCCGACATCTTAATTAGCAGCCCGGCTGTGAGAGCTTACAGCACTGCGGTAAAAATTGCCGCTGAAATCGATTATCCCAAAGATGATATTCAGGTGAATGAAAAACTTTATTTTGAGGGCACCAGCAGCGTGTTGGATGTCATTCATTCACTGATCCCGAGAATCAGTTCCGCCATGTTGTTCGGGCACAATCCGATCATGACGCAACTGGTCAACTATCTGGCGAATACAACCATAGGCAACGTGCCCACCTGCGGTATTGCAGAAATAAAGTTTGATGCCGAATCCTGGGAAGAGGTTGATGAAGGACTGGGAGCAATGCAACTGTTCGACTACCCAAAGCGGATTGATGACTGAGTCGTTTATTACAGATCCTTCAAAAGGGCACGCAGTTCACCCTCGGGGCCTTCGTGATTTTGTTCAATCGCAAGCTGAAGCGCATTTTCCAGGACAGGCTTTGCCTGTTCCGAATTGCCGTTTTGAAGTAGGGCTTTGGCCAGCAGGATTCGCGGCAACATCCAGTCGGCTTGTGAATCAGCGCATTTTTGCAGATGCGGGACTGATTCGGCAACCGCGCCTTCTTCGTAAAGCGCCTGACCGAGGCTAAAGCGAAATAGCATGTTGTCGGGCTGGGCCTGAACCTTGGGTAAAAAAATTTCGGATTTTTTCATGGATTAACGAACATGCGAATCCGTACATGGATTTCAAATTTCAAATTTGAGATTCAGGATGCGTGTTTTCGTCTCTCGGCTTAAGGAGTTTCTTGATTTCATTAAGAGTTCGGCGCTGCTCGGACTGGAGTTGGCGAATTTGCTGTGCACGTTGTACCATTTCTTTGCTATAGAGTTGATACCCGGCAGCAGTTGTATCAGCCACAAATAGTAAGCCTTCTTTGGTCCAAAAGCGAATTGTTGCAGTACTGTTACCGGTTGCTTTGGCAAGCTGGCCGATACGGAGTAATTCAGTATTTGCTGTCTGCACAGTCGTTTGTTTGGCAGTCGTTCCATTAAGTGCGTCGAGATAAATTTCAAAAGATCGATCGATTGCAGTAGCGATAATCTTGTAGTAATCGTCTTTACTTCCGCCAAGTTGCGCCTTTTCAAGCGCATTTATATAGCGTAGTCTGTCTCGCTTACGGATAAGTGCGGGCGGGTAGCCTTGCTGCAATAAAATCAGGTTCATTAGCAGCCGTGCTGTCCGTCCATTTCCATCAACGAAAGGATGAATTGTAACTAATTGATAATGCGCTTCGGCAGCGATCTGCGCAGGGTGTTCCCTTAAACGAGAGAGATCCCTGATGAAGTCTGCCATCAGGTCGGGAACTTTCTGTGGATTTGGTAAAATGACTTCAAATCCTGAAATGCGCACCGGGATAGAGCGATAATGACCGGCATAGCCATCATCAATGCCTTTTAAAATCGTGCTATGAATATCCAGGATATTCTGTTCGGTAAGTTCCTGAGTGTTTGAACCAGCTAAAGCCAATACTTTTTGAAGGGCTTTTGCATGATTCATGGCTTCAAGATGCTCAACCAAAGACTTGCCGCTTACCGTGAGTCCTTTTTCAACAACAACAGCGGTTTCCTTGCGAGTAAGTGTATTGCCTTCGATTGCGTTACTCGTGTAAGTCAACTCAATCAGAAACCATTGCTCCAGATTTTTAACAAGTTCCGGAGGTAGCGGTCTGAAGGAATCCAGTTTTTGCTTTTTTGCTGTAAGGCTATTAAAAAACATGCAAAAACCATGAAGTGTCACTTTACGGTTTTCAAGCTGTAGTTTTAGATGATGGGTAAAGTTGCAAGACCAGTAATTCCGATTAGAATTATTTGAACAGATTATGCACTAGGTAGGGCAGCACCGTCCCCGGTGCGCACCAGCGTCGTGTGAGCCAGAGCGCCCGAACATTCGATGCGGTGCGAGGACGCACCTGCACTACCTTCTTTACCAAAGAAAGGACATCATCTGAGTATAAAAGTAATTCCAAGCTTAGCTATAAATCAAAAAAAGACCTGTTCTCGGTTATCGCAACGAAAGCGTTTATATTCCCGAACCGGTAGCGCATCAATAAAGTGCCGCCCATACGCTTTCGATACAATGCGAGAGTCAAGCAGAACAATATTGCCGGAATCTTCCTGGCGGCGAATCAGACGTCCGATACCCTGACGGAATTTTATCAGCGCATCCTGCAAGGTGAATTCATAAAAGGGGTTGCCGCCATTTTCGCGAATGTATTCGCAGCGTGCCTGATTAACGGGATGGCTTGGATTGTCAAAGGGAAGTCGGGTAATAATGACTTGGGAAAGCGCCGGACCGGGAACATCGATACCGGTCCAGAAGCTGTCCGTGCCCAGCAGGACACCGTTGCCAGCCTGAGCAAATTGACGCGCAAGCTCGCTGCGTTCCATGCCCTGGCCCTGACCGAAGAGAGGCCGTTTCTTTTCCGCAAAGAACGCTTCACTGCGTTGATATACCTGGCGCAGATCGAGATGACTAGTAAACAGCGCTAGTGTGCCACCTTCCGTTTTACAGGATAGCCAGCAAATCATTTCGGCAAGATAGTCCAGGTCGAGCCGCCCCTTGCCGGGTTCCGGTGTTGGCACATCCGTTGCGACGTAAACGTGGCAATTTTTCTCGTAGTCGAAAGGTGACGTTTCGATGTGTGCTTCAGCAGCTTCACCACCGACCTTTTCTCGAAACGGATCCATGCTTGTACCATCGGAAAGCGTCGCACTTGTCAGGATGGCAGCGGTGTGCCGGCTGAAAAGCGCCTCACGTAGGTAGGGCGCGACATCAAGCGGAGCGCTTCGCAGGGTAACCAACTGACCTTTTTTGCCACCGCGCTCTATCCAATGTACGTGGTCTTTTTCGGTCAGTTCAACAAAAGCATTGATAACATCGCGATAGCCCAGAATCCGGCGACGTGTATCGCGCAGTTCGTCTTGCGTGTGTTCCTGTTTAATTTTTTGAATGATCGATCCCAGGTGATCGGCGACTTCCTTTAGTGGATTGGAAAGAATGTTTTCACAAAAACCAGGCTCATGAATTCGAGTGACGGAATTTCGGGTCAGGAGGCTGTCACCGAGGTATTTAAAAAATTCAGTAGCTGCCTGGAGTGCGTTTTCGACCACAGAAGGATCTGAGATCAGACTCAATTTGCGAAGGAGACCGTGACGGGTACGCGGATTGAAAACTCGTTTCAATGCACGATCCAGAGCGTAGGAGCTAACGTGAATGCCGAAATGATCGGTGGCGATCGCGGGTATTCGGTGAGCCTCATCCAGTACGACAAAATCATCGGGCAATAGGATTCCAGGTGTTTCGCCGGTGGGCGGCATACCTGCATTGATCAGTGAAAACAGCAAGCTGTGGTTTACAATGACGCAATTTGCCCGGAGCAATTGCTTGCGGGCTCGTTGATAAAAACAAATTGAGGGATCGCAGTTTTTCTTTGAGCAGGTGGAGCTTTCAGCATTTACCGCGTCCCAGACATCGGGAGGCGGTGGCGGTGAAAGTTCCTGGATGATACCGTCCTTGCTGTGAGCTGCCCATTTTGCAAGTCGCGTAAGATCCGCTTTGGAGTCGCTTTCCAGCCATTCAGTCTGTTGTGAGGCGTGAATATCTTTGAGCGCATTGCTCAATCGGGTTGAGCAACAATAATTGGCCTTGCCCAGCATCAACGCCGTACGGAAGGTCGCGTAGCGTCTAAGTTCCGGTATCGCATGGAACAATTTATGACACAGCTCCAGATCCTTGCTGCGAATCTGTTCCTGCAGTGCAATCGTGTGACTGGAAACAATCAGCGGACGTTCACTATTGATCGAGTGTATCAAACCGGGAATCAGATAAGCCAGGCTCTTGCCAACACCCGTACCTGCCTCAAAGAGCAAAGGCGTATTTGTTTCCAGCGATTGTGCTACATGGAGCGCCATGGCGGCCTGTTGCGGACGATGATCAAGACCAAGAGCCGCCTGCAAATAACCGTCTTGTTTGAATATCGATTCAACCAGTTTGACCAGATAACCCAGTTTTTTGGGCGCGCTGCCTGTATTTTCAATCAGACCGATCATGCTCTGGAATAGCTGTTAATTTTAAATTCAGACGTTGATTTTGAAAATGGATCTGATTCGTTGATTTCGAGTTCCGGAGGAATTATCTTCGTCATGTCTGTTTAGTCTTTCAGAGTTTTCGATTTACTCGTCAAAAGGATTGTAAGCGGAATAACAATCTGTCCTTCACTGGAAAGTGTTGTCTTCATTCGGAAAGTCTTATTTGTCTTACAAATAGTGTCAAGCGTATCGGTTTTCAGACCTAAGAATCGGCTGCAAAACCTAGATAAAGCCGAAGAGTCGATGATTCAGCGTTTACCCAGTTTCCAGGCGGCGTAATCAAGATCTTCGGGACGAGTGATTTTAATATTTGTGGTATCGTTTGGCACCAGTGTTGTGCCCAGTCCGATGGCACTGATTGCGGCGGTTTCATCGGTGATTTGCAGACCGGTTTCGTGGACGTGTTCGTAGGCTTTCAAAATGAGTTTCAGATCAAAGGCCTGCGGTGTCTCAATCGCCCAGAGACGTGAACGGTCGAGGTCCTCAAGCGAGACTTTTGTAAAATCCGTTGCGTCCGGAATACGTTTGATCGTATCGGTCACCGGATGAGCCAGTGTCGCAGACCGGTCCCTGAGTACCGCTGTGTTCAGCGAGCGTATCGAATCACTGGTCACCAGAGGGCGGGCGCCGTCGTGTATGAAAACATGCGAACAGTGTTTCGGCTGGCTGATCAATGCTTTGTAAACCGAATCCTGCCTCTGATCGCCTCCCTGAACCCAGGTGAGCGGCAGTCCGTCCAGAGCTATCAATTTCAGCGCTTCTTCCAAAGCAGCTTTCTGTTGTGTATCACGATAAACGATTGTAAACCCTTGTACGCACTCGCTGGAGAGAAAAGCGCGAATACTGTAACAAAAGACCGGGATGTCATTGAGTAAGGCGAGTGTCTTGTCTGCCACATGACCTTTCATGCGCGAACCACTGCCTGCTATTAGGATGATGGCGCTTGCAAAAGAATCTTTATTTGAAGGTACTGAATCGGTCTTAGTCACAGTTAAAAAGTACGGTCTTAAAATTTTTATTGGCCAAGTTCTGTCTGAATGATTTCAATAGCCGCAACAGGATCGGGAGCTTTCAGGATCGGGCGGCCCACTACTATGTAGCTGGCGCCAGCTGCAGCGGCGTCTTTTGGTGTCATGATACGCGTTTGCTCGTCGGAGGCGCTGCCTTGCGGACGGATTCCCGGGGTGACAATGATCGGATCGCGACCGAATTGGGAACGCAGCACTGAGAGTTCCAGCGGTGAACAAACAAGTCCCTGGATACCTGCTCTCAGACTCAAGTCAGCGAGATGACGGACTTGTGCCTGGGGGTCTGCGTTCACATTTAAACTACGAAGTTGTTGGGCGTCCATTGAAGTGAGAACGGTCA
>CAZTSB010000060.1:0-26349 GCA_964616435.1 uncultured Puniceicoccaceae bacterium
ATGAGCGTTATCTCTGCTCTTTCAAAGTCACTCACATTACGGGTTGCCAGTATGAGGTTGTGGCAGGATGCCGTCGCGGAATACCTGCGAAGTGATGCAATCCAAGATTTGGGCGTCAGACTTTATACTTTTGATAGAAAGATTCTTGATGTATATTCAGGAACTTTTCAGCCTTAGGGCGCTGATTATTAATAGAATACTATGAATTCAACGACTGACAGGCAGGCTGCGTTAGAGGCTCTGAAGCGAAAACTGCCGAGGCGAGTTCTGGTGGATGATGCCAGTCGGTTTGCGGCATCCATTGACAATTTGCGGCTCTCCTTTTTGCCGGATGCAGTGATTCGGGTGCGGGCTGCGGATGAAGTGGGGCAGGTGTTGAAGCTGGCCCACAAATATACTGTGCCGGTTACGGCTCGCGGGGCAGGCTCGTCCACAACGGGTGCATCGGTGCCGTTGAAGGGCGGTTGGGCTTTGGATCTTTCCGGGCTGGACTCAATTGAAATAGATGCTGTTTCACGGATGGCAAACGTCGGGGCAGGTGTCGTTACTGCAAGGCTGCAAGATGAAGTGGAGGCCAAAGGGCTTTTTTATCCGCCGGATCCGTCATCCAAAGGATATTGCACGATTGGCGGTAACATTGCTTGCAACGCAGGTGGTATGCGCTGTGTCAAGTATGGTGTTACGCGCGATTATGTGCTGGGCCTTGAGGGGTTTTTTGCTGATGGGAGTCCTTTTAAACTTGGATTGCCGCTCAGGAAATACGTATCCGGACTCAATTTGCGCGATTTGCTGATCGGTTCGGAAGGCATGTTGGGGATTGTTACCTCGGCGACATTAAAACTCGTCCCCAAGCCTGAAAAGCGTTGGACCTGTATGTTTGCCTTTAAGTCCGAGAAAGCTGCGCTTAAAACCGTGGCCGCCTTATTTGACGAGGGGCACAATCCGTCGATTCTGGAATTTCTTGACAGGCAGTCAGTAACTTGTGCCGAGCGTCTCACGTGCAAACCGGTTTTTGCAGAGTGCCCTCGTTCAGCGCTCCTGCTGATAGAAGTTGACGGGAGCCGATCCGATGTCCGTGCACAGCGTAAAGGATTGCTGGAATTTATGGAGCAGCGTACGGTCATGCATCGTGAGGCACGCACGGAAGCCAAAGCAGAGGCGATCTGGCAGGTGCGGCGCACCTGCTCGCAGTCGATGTACTCGATTGCCGATACCAAGCTAAACGAAGACATTGTCGTTCCGATACACAAACAGGCAGAGTTGATTGACTATACGATTGCTTTGAAGGAGGAAATCGGGCTTGCCACACCAACATTCGGGCACGCAGGTGACGGTAATCTACATGTGCATATCATGTACAACCGCTCTGATTCGGACGAAAAAGTCAGAGCGAAAGCCGGAATTAAAAAGCTGATGCAAAAAGTCGTCGATCTGGGCGGTGTGATTACCGGAGAGCATGGCATTGGTCTGGCAAAAGCGCCGTTTATGGCCCTGCAACACAGCAAGGCCGAAATCGATGTAATGCGGACTGTAAAAAATACTCTGGACCCGAAAGGAATCCTTAATCCCGGAAAGATTTTTGAGCCGTTTGAGGTTTGGGACCACTCACCTGAGGAAGTAAAATTGCCCTGGGATCATCGTTGAACTCGGACGAGTTTTAATATTTTTTAGGATTTTGAATTATGTCGCAGGTAAGAAATAGGATGGTCCATGTATTTTGGGAGTCGGACGATTTCTGCATTGTCATGCTTGATGTAGATTGGCCGGACTCATTGCCGCCGCTTGTATTAAGGTCAGCCGGGCTGGAAGTTGGGGTGCTTGAGCGGTTGGATCAGGAGAGAGCCGGATCGTACTATGGCTTTTATCGTTGCGGTCAAAACTATGTGTTTGTCTTACGCACGGACGATTACCCCTGGTTGTTGGAGACAGACTCTCGAGTATTTTTAGCAGCCGATATTAACGGCTGGGGTGAAGCGATCGGCAAGCCTGACTGGGAATTGCTTCCGGTGAAGGATGGCGCGTCCAAGAGGGGCATTTATGAGCTTCGTGTGCCAATGGACAGAATTCTCGGTAATGAGACGTTCCGATTCAAGTTCGTGACTGAAAGAGAGGAGTGGCTGGATATTCCGGAAAGAGCGCTAAATGCGGTGCAGTCGACCGATGGGATCGTAAACTTTGAATTTAATCCGGATCAGGCCGGTGGGCGCTGTTTTGGTTTTCGCATGCCAAACGGATACGTTCCAATTGGCAATGAAAGGGTTATCTGGGAAGACGGAGACTATAAAGAAAGCTACGATTTGTCTGATAGTGAACGACTGCTTCTGGCATCGACAGATTTGCCTCTGGGAGCAATTGTGGAAAAGAACCGAACGCTATTCAGACTGTTTGCTCCGCGTGCGAGTAAAGTTCAGCTTGCGTACGGTTTTGAGGCGGATCAGTCGGACATGACTCTTGTGTCTATGCACTGTATTGATGGTGTTACCTGGGAGGTGGTCTTCCATGAGGCTATGGTTGGCGCTTATTATTCCTTTTATCTTGAAGGCGACAGTGAAGACCCTTTAACAGACTTTGATACTTCCTTTGCCGTGCTGGATCCCTATGCAAAGGCGTGTCTTGGTAACTTCGGCCCCGGAATTGTCATTGATCCCGGTCGATTCAAAAAAGTTGAAAAGCCTTTCGAAGCGCCGCTCTGGCAAGATCTCATTATCCTTGAAGGTCATGTGCGTGATCTCGTGGCGAAGGCTCCGATTGAGTTGACGCAGGAGGAACGTCAGGGATTCACCGGATTGCGCAAATGGGTCGAATCGGAAGGTTCATACCTGCGTGAACTGGGCGTGAATGCGGTCGAGTTGCAGCCCGTCCAGCAAATTGGTGATTTTTTAAATAAAGGCTATCACTGGGGTTACATGCCGGCAAACTACTTTTCGCCGGAAAGCAGTTACGCTTTGGAGCCGAAAACTGCTTCACAAATTGAGGAGTTCCGCGATCTTATTCAAACATTTCATGATCAGGGCATGGCGGTTATCCTGGATGTTGTCTATAACCATGTAGGTGAACCCTATCATTTATCCTACATCGACAAGCATTACTACTTTCATCTCGATAAGGACAATGAAATGGTGAATTGGAGCGGCTGCGGCAACGATCTGCGGTGTGATACGCCTATGGCGCGGCGGCTGATTATTGAGAGCCTTAAACATTTCGTCGAAGTTTACGATGTCGATGGGTTTCGCTTTGATTTGGCAGAGTTGATTGGTATTGAAGTGATTCGCGAAATCGAAGCGAAATTGAAAAAGGTCAAGCCCTCCCTGATCCTTGTTGCGGAGCCTTGGAGTTTCCGTGGGCATATTCAGCATGAATTAAAAGAAACGGATTTTGCTTCCTGGAACGATGGCTTTCGCGAATCGATTGCCGCATACGTTCGCGGTTCGGGTACTGCGGAAATGATTCAATACTATTTGTCTGGCTCACCGGATACGAGTCGTTTTGTCGCCCAGACTATAAATTATACTGAATCGCACGATGACCATTGCTGGATTGATCGGATCACCGGGCAGCCTGAACAGGATGCTTCGTGTCCGACCTGGCTCGATCAACGCCGTACACATTTGATGGCAGCCATCCTATTTGTTTCTCTGGGTGTGCCTATGCTAGCGGAAGGACAGGACTTCATGCGGTCGAAGCTCGGGATTTCCAACACATACAAGCTTGGCAATGTGAATGCGCTCGATTATGAACGTCGATTGTTATACTCTGGCACACATGCCTATTTCCGCAGTTGGATACACTTCCGCCGTTCCAAAGCCGGGCGGGCATTGCGGTACGAGGGAGCGTTGCAAAAAGGTTACCTGAAATTTTTCGTCAGCGAGGACTCCAGCGCTGTAACAGCCGTTTTTAATGCTGATTGTAGCGTAAAGGCGCCAAAACTTATCTTTGCAGTGAACCCCCATAAAGAAAGCTGTGCTATTAAATGCGATAGGGCGTATCTGGAAGATATGGTACAGATAGCCGATCATGAACGTTTCGATGCCAGTGGTCTTTCATCAGCATGTATCGCAACCGATGAGGGCATCATGCATTTGCCGCCCTATTCATGTGGATTGTGGCTGGAGCAGTAGTGTGTAAGCGGCAGAGATGTCGCTTTAATTTTCAGGCTCAGTGAGCCAATTGATACTGCCTGGTTACCTGTCCGGTAAGTGCAATCCACTCATTCCACGTTTCTTTTAAAGAAGCACGCAAGACTTTTAACTCTGCCAGAACCTTTTTCCGTTGTTCACTGGTTGCCTGCTTGAGTTCACGTGCTTTAAGCATGATTTCAGCGGCTTTGTCTTCAAAAACTTTAGCGAGTTCTTCCAGTTTTACTTTTAGTTCAGCGGCAACGGCATCCATCTCTTCTTCGAGGTGCTGGAGAATCATTTTTTTGTCTTTCTGTACCAGCGTTTTTTGCAGAGCTACATCATTGATTGCACGCAGGTTTTTGGTCATTCCCAGTTTTGATGCCAGCCAGATGACCCACTTTGAAGGGTCAAAATGATACCAGCGTATGCCATTGCGGTAATCTGCAGCAAATGAGTGGTGATAATTATGATAGCCTTCACCGAAGGTAAACAATGCCAGCAGTGCATTATCAACTGCGCTCAACTCGCGGACGTAGGTTTTTGAGCCGAAGGTATGACATAGTGAGTTAATGAACCAGGTGCTGTGATGAATCAAAGCCATACGGAACAGAAATCCAAAGTAGAAGGATGCAAAAGGACCCACAAGCCAGCAACCGATACCAAACACTGCCAGGTTAATTACAATTACAAAAAGGTTATAGTAACGATCCTGTAGAACCACACGAGGGTTCTTAAGCAGATCATCCACCAGTGACTTGTCGAAGTTGCGTTCATAATCGAACAACCAGAGGATGTGGGCATACCAAAAACCTTTCTTGATTGAGTAGGGGTCCTTGTCCGTATCCACATGGTTGTGGTGATTGCGGTGGTCATGCGACCACATCAGCGCGGACATTTCGAGTGCAAGTGTAGAGCCCAGGAGGACACACCATTCGAAGAAGGGATTTGCGCTGTAAGCTTTGTGAGCGAACAGCCTGTGATAGCCAACGGTAATCGACAGACCACCAATTGCATATGTGACGAAACAGAAAGCAATCGCGCTCCATGAAAATGTTGTGACCGCAAATGGTATCAAACTCAGTAACAAGACGTGATAGACGACCACGAAAAGGAACATGTCCCAGTGTTTAATCTTCATAAGTTTTTCGGAAATTAATTAGTTGGCTTGCCCCTTAGATGTCTTTTTTAGACAGGATGGTTAAAATTTGTCGATATTGCTGCTAAGAAGTCGAAAGGTATCTTTATTTGCTGTTTGTCAAGAAGCTTTGCCTTTTTACTTAGAAGTGTCTTTATCTTTACTCGAAAGTTTGATGCTAATGATTTTCTGATCTTCGATCGGACGGTCACCGGGCCCCTTTTTAACCTGTTCAAGAGCAGTCACGACGTCCATGCCGCCAACCACTTCACCAAAGATAGTATGGTTCATGTTAAGCCATGGAGTTGGGACTGTGGTGATAAAAAACTGACTACCGTTGGTATGCGGCCCGGCGTTGGCCATTGCGAGCAGACCCGGGCGATCAAAGGTTTGCGTATTTACGCACTCGTCTTCAAATTTATCGCCCCAGATCGATTCACCACCACGGCCTGTGCCGGTTGGATCGCCGCCCTGAATCATGAACTCTTCAATAATACGGTGAAAGATAATGCCGTCATAGTAACCGTTTTTTGCGTGAGTGCGGAAGTTTTCGCAAGTTTTTGGAGCAATATCTTCAAATAGTTTGAGTTCGATACTGCCCTGGGTCGTTTCCATAATTAGAGTTTCGGACATGTTTTGTGTGGTTGAATATTATTAATAGTATGAATTGCATATCCTGGATCTAATTTCAGTTAGGGCAACTTTAAATTTAGAAGGTTGTGGGGTAGGGGTATGATTCAAATCTAAGGAGGTCTGTTATTATCCAAATCCAAATCCAAATCGTCATCGTACCCGAGCGCAGCGGGGACGGCAGCTGCATTAACTCGCTACAAATCAAGTAATATTCGACGTTCAATGTTGTCCCTTCAGGTACGGGTTAGCTACTTTGCCAAACGGGACCTTCGGGAAAAAAGCAATCTCGGGCTCGAGTCTGAGTTTCCGGGTTATGTTTAGAAAAGTCAGTTCTCCCATGGTATGACATCGCATATAGCGGTGATCGTCATGCATTTCAGCGAGTTCTTTGCGGAGTTGATGTACCTTTTCCACGCTGGAGATCTGGTCACAGCACATGCAGTTGCATAAATGCTTTACACGATGAAGCGCAAACTTGAGTCGACGGCGCATCAGTGCTCGCTCTTCGCGTTGATACTGCCGACTGGTCTCACGGTTGATGAGTTCCCTGCAGAGTTTAACGACCGGGAGATTATTATCAAAGTATTGTGGAAGATACAGATTGCGCCGTCCCTCGTAACATTGCTGGTCAAAGTCAATCGCTCGCACACGATACTGAGTTTCCTCAAAATCAGGTGTTACTTCGATTACGTAGTTATAGGCGCGCATATCTCCCAGTAATCTGATGAAACAGCGTTCGTTAAACTTAATAAACTCCTTTGCCAGGCGCACTTCATTGATATCGTTATTGGGGAGGTACTCGCGGATGAAATGGTCGCCGGGAATGCCGATAATATGCTCTTCGATCAGGGTATTCTCATGAACAAGAAAATTGGTCTGATTTGGCGAAAGCAACTCCTCCAGTTCCAGGCCGTAGACACGGGATGCGTCTGCTTTTTTGACGTAAAAGTAGTCATGATTGTCGTTGTACTGATTAACAACACGAACGCGCAGAGGATTGGTGTTGCCGAAAGTACAGAAATCAACTCTGTCAATGTAAAGGTTGCTCAATATCGATTCGTCGCCACCTGAACGGAGGATTACGTAAATATGTTTGAGTCCATCGTAGAGTTCACGTCCGTAGTGCTGTTCGTAGATTAATGTCTGCCAGAGCGAGTCGTCCCCGTTTTGGTCTGTAAGTGGGAACGAGTCTTCATATCTAAGCAAATCTTCGTATCGGGCGGGTAGTTCGATGCTGCGATGAAAGGTATGCAGATACTCTCGAAAAAGATTATTTATCGGAAAAAACTCCTTTCGCTTCTGGGTAGTGTTTTGCTGCATGATTTAACGATCAGAGAATTTGTCCGGAAAATCGAGTACAGAATTTTGCATGAATAGGGAGTTCGACACAGGTGCGTTAACGGTTATCGAGAATACTGCGGGACGATTGTAAAAATAGTTTATTTTTTTGTTGAATGAATGGCAGAGTTTCGTCTCAGATAAAGTTGGCCGGGTCCTATGCAATGAAGGACTGGTTCACCCCGTCAGGTCCGGAAGGAAGCAGCGGAAACCTAATCCTCATGTGCCGTAGGGTGCCTGGCCACTTTTTTTACGAAATCAGATACTTATTTGCGTCTTCGCTTATTTAGGCACAGGTTGTAAGTCGCTTTAAAAATGAAAGTGATTACAGTGTATCAAGCATGAAAGACAAACAGAGCATTTCAGCACAGGATGAGCCGATTCCCGCAACTGCGAAACCGGTAAAATCTTATGATCCGGAATTCGTCCCTTCTGACGAGTATCGTTCCGATTTGCCTGATATGCAGAACGCGAATGCCAGAGAGATATTTGGCGCGAATGTGCCTATACTAAAGGTGGGCATTTCAAACTTCAGGTTGCCGCTACGTTACATAACCGAAAGCTCTGACACCCGGATACTCGAAACATCAGTCACTGGTACGGTCTCTCTGGAAGCCAATCAGAAAGGGATCAACATGTCGCGCCTCATGAGGGTGTTTTACACCTTCCAGGATCGCATTTTTACGCCGGATACCTTGCATGAGGTATTACTTCAGTACCGGACAGAATTGAATGCGGACCAAGCTCAGTTGCGGCTGGATTTTGAATATCCGATATTAAAGCCCAGTCTGCGCAGTGGTCTGGAAGGCTGGCAGTATTACAAGTGTGCCTTTGAAGGTAAGCTTAGTGACGCTAATCGCTTTCAGAAATTTATCCACTTTGACTTTATTTATTCGTCCGCCTGTCCCTGTTCTTCCGAGCTGGCTGAACACGCACGGGAAAGTCGTAATGTATACAGCATCCCGCATTCCCAGCGCAGTACTGCCCGGGTAAGTGTCGAAGTGGCGAAGAGTGAACATCTCACTATAGAGCAAATTCAGCAATTGTGTCTCGCTGCGCTTAGGACTGAAACTCAGGTCATGGTAAAGCGCGAAGACGAGCAGGCATTTGCCGAAATGAATGGTGCCTATACAAAGTTTGTTGAAGATGCTGCGAGGCTTATGTACGAACAGCTCGACACCGAATCACGGATTATTGATTTTCAGGTTGCCTGTGCGCATCTGGAATCCTTGCACTCGCATGATGCCGTTGCAGTTATCAGCAAGGGTATTCCCGGAGGATTTTGTGGCAAGTTTGACGATTTCAGGAGCCTGATTCGTTAATTCCAGCGGCAATAACACCTTTCGCTAATCAATCGTCTCGGTTTCTGGTAAGTAACCGATTGAACGTCTAATGCCATTTCTCAAAAGGTTTGATGGTCTCACTTGTTTGTCGAAATCGTCATCGAAATCCAAATCGATTGCGATTGCGATTGCGATGACGATTTGGATTTGGATAATGAGTAAATCTTTCAGACCTTCTTAGATTTGGTATAAGGAATCTAGCAAAAATAAGTTGAACAATTAAGAATTTGGTTTCTTGTGTTATATCAATTCAAAAAAGGGAGTGTCCAAACAGGCTGATGACTTTTTCAGTTGCAGGGCTACTACTTCGTCAAGTCGTTGGATGGTTGGCCATAGTTTGTTGGCTGTTTGGTCCTGGCTCAAATCCGACAGCTTTTCGATCGGATTGAATTCGGGACTGTGGGGGGGCAAGCCCTATAGGGTTCAGGCGTAAAAGGGTGAAGGGTTCACTCTACAGGTTTGGCAATCGAAGCTGCCGAGTTTTCTTCGAATAACAAAGTTCCTATGGCAGATAGTATCATTTACGCTTTATCCCGATTTTATGGAGCGACGTTATGGACCCAGAATGTGGATATTGAGCCATTAGAGGGCGTTCAGTATCAACCAAAAACCAAGGGAAATTAGTCCTTGCTTTACTTTACTACTGGAGCCCTTTCCTGATCATGTTTTTCAGCGATTCGCTGGAGTGAACCATACTAGGCATGCAATCGCTGGATTTCAGTCGATTTGAGCAGATGATTTTGGTTTGCCGACGGGATTCAGCAACCAGTTCATTCAAGGATTCGAGAAGCCAATGTAGAGCCAACTGGATTTTCGGCAGTTTATTGACTGCTTCCAGCCTTTGTTAACCGGTAGTCAGTCCCTCGAAGACGAAGGCATTTACCAGGTGAGTCATGGAGGTACCGGTTGCCTGACTGGCATGATAAAGGCAGGACGGTATGCTTGCCTTCAACCTGCTGCGCTCAGTTGGTCAGGAAGTTGTTAAGCGTGCACAGTTTGCCTCTGTGAAAATCGAAGTAAAGGGCTGGTATTTGAAAACTGTTTTACAAACCATTGTTTAAACACCCTTACTCGCAATGGCCCACGATAGAACAGGTGTTGAACTATTCTTCGATGTTGCTAACGAGGATACTAAGCGCTTTTGGCGTGTTATTGAGAAATGAATGGAGAAGTAATCGAGAGGAAAAGTAATCGCGAGTCGTGTCAAAAAGTCTCGAAAAAAGTTCGAATAGTGTCCAGAAAGGGCCCCTATACTTGTATGAATTGGTTCGAAGAGTGTCCAAATCGGGACTCCACGTTAAAAGGGCTGGTTAGTTTGAGCCGATTTACTAGTCGAGTTTTTTGAAAGAATGTCCCAATGAATGCAAATAAATTACATTAGTTGTGGAAACTATTGTACACAAAATTTCTTACATCTCCAGGAATTCCTCCGGTGTAAGAGCTAATATATCAGTTCCTTCAAAATCCACACAATTGCGAGAGACGATATAGTCTGCTTGATTTGCAAGAGCTGTCGCCAGAATCATGCCATCTTCAAAATCTTTTCGATTAAGACTTAATGAAATTAGAGCATCTTCATGGTCGAATTTTCCAACTTGAACAGTTTCAAGCAAAGTAGTAACTCTTTCCAAAGCTATTTCTGTGCCGAGTTGTTTTTCGCAGAGATAGAAAGTGGTGGCAAGAGAGTGAGGTGCATATAAGACTATTCCAGATGAACTTATACGTTTGATTGTAGCGAGAGAATTTTTAGCAAACGGCTTTCTTTGTAGTGCAATATCAAGATAGATATTTGTATCAATAAGAACCCTCATTATTGATTCCAATGTTTGCCATGCTTGGCAATAATTGCTTGAGCACGCTCATCATCGGAAATGTCTTTGAACTCAATAGGTTGTTCGAGCCAGGATTCCATCCGGGATAGTGCTTTAGCTTTTCTTGACTGTTCTGAATCAAAGACTTTTTCTAGAAGTGCTTGATACTCACTTTCAGGCAAGATTACTGCTGGTGCGTGACCACGTCTTTTAACCCGAACAGGCTTTTGCTCCGCGACATTAAGCACTTTGGAAAAGTGTGTTTTTACGTGTGATGCATTAAAAGTTTCCATGAGCGACATAATAGGACAAAAAGACCTAGTAGATCAAGTAGTTCTATGATTTAAATTTTATATGCTTTAAGTTGAAAGCAGTTATAAGTTGTGTCAAAAAGTCTCGAAAAAAGTTTGAAGAGTGTTCAGATCGGGACCTCAAGTTCTTGGTTTCACTTTCGACAGCCCGAGTCGGCAAGGCCGGAATCAATTTGAAATTTCAAATTTGAGATTTCAAATTCCAAAAATCTGTGCCATATGTTAGCGGATTTTAAAAGTAAGGTACTATGGAGATTTTCTTAGATTCACCGCTGGATATGCATGTACACTTCCGCGAGGGTGCTATGATGGAACGTGTGGCGTCGTTGACGATGGAGCATTTCTCAGGCGCTATTATTATGCCCAATCTGGTGCCGCCGGTGGACAATCTGGAGCGCCTTAAGGGGTACCATGAAGCGATCGTTGCAATCCGAGGCGATCGTGTGTTCGAACCATTGATGATGTTGTTTTTCCGGAACTACACGGAAGCGGAACTGCGAGCGGCTGAGTCACACATTTTTGGGATTAAACTCTATCCGGCGGGCGCGACCACTAACAGCGAGGCCGGGGTCAGAGAGTTGAGCGCTGCCGAAGGTACATTAAAGCTCATGGAAGAGATGGGTATTCCGCTCATGGTGCATGGCGAGACGCATGGCTTTGTGATGGATCGCGAGAAAGAGTTTCTTGCCAGTTACGAGTATCTGGCGAGGACTTTTCCAAAGCTGAAAATAACGATGGAGCACATCACGACTCGGGAAGCAGTTCAATCGCTGGATCGCTATGAAAATTTATATGCCACGGTGACCTTGCATCATTTGCTGATCACGTTGGACGATGTTGTTGGAGGCCTGATGGATCCGCATCTTTTTTGCAAGCCGATTGCCAAGTGTCCGCACGATCGTGAAGCCTTGTTGGCTGCTGCACTGCAGGCACATCCAAAATTAATGTTTGGCAGCGATTCGGCACCGCATCCTATTTCAAAGAAAGAGTGTTGTGGCTGTGCCGCAGGTGTATTTTCCGCGCCGGTGTGTCTGCCGATGCTTGTCGAATTATTTGAGCAACAGGGCGCTTTGGATAATTTGCAGGCATTTGTCAGTGACAACGCACAACGCATCCACGGCTTTAGGCCTCCTGCCAAACAGGTGAAGCTGGAGAAAGTAGAGATGCAGGTGCCCCCCAAATATGGCGAGGTCGTACCGTATCAGGCAGGCGGTCGGATATCCTGGTCGGTGACGTCAATCTGATAAGCTGATAATTAAAAAAAGACATACGGGAAAATCGTTACTTGAAATTAACCTGAATGATTTGCTTTGATCTCGAAGATAAAGTTTCTTCACTGTTTGTTAACCTATTTTAAAAATGGCAGTAACCACCAAATCGAGCGCTCAGGCATACCGAATACTGGTTGTGGATGACGAGCCCGATGTTACTGAATTGCTTAAGTACAAGCTGGAGCAAGAAGGATATCGTTGTAAAGGGTTGAACGATCCGTTGAAGTTTGTTGGCCTGGTACGTGAGTTCGAGCCGGACCTGATCGTTCTTGACATTATGATGCCGGAATTGAACGGGATACAGTTGTGCCATATCGTGAAGGCTGACCCGGTTATGAAGCAGATCCCCATCGTCTTTCTGACTGCTAATAATGCAGCAGAAGACCGGATCAAGGGGTTGCAAGCCGGAGCGGATGACTATGTGAGCAAGCCTTTTAATATTCAGGAGCTATTGTTGAGGATCGATAAGTCGTTGATGCACAGTCGGCAGGCATCATTTACTGGCGGGAAGGATGTTCTGGCGCGAATTCAAATTGGTGGAGTCGTTTTGGATGAAGAAATTCGTCAGGTAACTGTGGATGGAAAAGAGATTGTCCTGACGGTTACGGAGTTTCGATTGCTCAAATTTTTGATGGAGCGAAAGGGTCGTGTCCAGTCGCGCGAAAATCTGCTGGCAAATGTATGGAACTATGAAGCGGACGACATAGAGACTCGAACTGTGGACACGCATGTTCGGCGGTTGCGCGAAAAATTGGGCCCTTATGCTGGCATTATCAAAACAATGCGTGGTGTCGGTTATCGTACTACTGAAATTTAGACTGTCGGCTTACTGTGTTTTTGCAGCACGTTCAACGCGGCGGGCATATTCCTGTATATGCGGTTCTGAGTTTATTTGCAGTGCGCGGCGCAACATGGGAACTGCTTTTGCATAATTGCCTTCACGCACCAGTGCCTGGGCGTGAGCAATGAGTGCCGCGCGTTCGAAGGCTTCGATTTTTTCAGCTTCCTGGAAGCGGGTTCTGGCGCGGGCCATGTCGTCTTGTTCGGCGTAGTAGTTGCCAAGTTCGATAAGGGCTTCTCCGTTGAGCGAATCGCGTTGAACGATTTCATTCAGGATAGTAATTGCTGTGGCATTATCGCCGGAGGTACGAGCAATTTTTGCCTCAATCGTTAATAATTCAAGCTCCTGATCTTCGGTGACTTGTTGGCCGAAACCGTCGCGAATTCTAGAGGTCATGATAGTTGCCTGCTCGTTGTTACCGGAGCGGTTCAGTAGCGAGGCTGCACGTAGAAGTGCTTTGATATCTTTTGAGGTAGCTTGGTCGGATGCTGCCATGTATGCGTTTAGGGCTAGATTGGGAAATTCGTTGTTTATGTAGATGTCTCCCAGCAATGTCAGTGTTTCGAGTGTGGCTTTATCCATGCGGCGGACGATTTCAAGATTTTGGGCAGCTGCCAGTGAGTCGTCGTTGCCGAGGTAGGCGTTGCTTTGAAGAAGCCAGTAATCGGTATTATCGGGCTCACTTTTAAGTAAAGTGTCCAGCAATGCAATGGCATCGAGATATTGTTCTGTTTGCAAAAGGCAGCGAGCCAGCCCGATTTTCCAGTCCTTCACTTCCGGCTGAATCAGGATTGCCTGACGATAGGCTGCTTCTGCCGGATAGTAAAGTTCCTGAGTCAGGTAGCCATAGCCAAGCAGACCATAAGCACGGCCATCGACAACCCCTTTTTCCAAAGCGGTGGAAATGGTGACAACGGAATCTTTGAAATTGTCATCCTGAGCCTGAAGTAGTCCTAAATTCTTGTAGGCGCGGCGAAAGTCAGGATATTTTTCAATGGCTACCTTGTAATGTTTTTCAGCCTTTTTGAGATCGCCTTGCTGGAAATATAAATTGGCCAGGATGAAATCGAACGCAGCGCTGGTTTTAGCAGTGATTTGTTGCTCGAGTTGGGTGATGGCTGCCGTGGGGCGTGTGTTAATGATGTCGATCAAGTCGCGCAGGGCATCGATTTCTTCAGCGGATATTTCAGGCTCAGCGCCGGCGAGGAAGCCATAGCTGCCGGTAAACGATTTTATGAAAGCGGGATCTTTCCACATCGCTTTTGCCGGGTTTTTTGCCATGAGTGGAGTCGTCAGGCATAATAGTGTACAGAATATTCTTAGAAGGTAAGATTTCATGGATCGTGACAGTTTTTGGTTATAAATTCCTTAGTATTAGTTTAATCGGAATGGAAGTTTCACACGCGTACGGGTCTTTACGGCACGGTTGCCTTTTTTGCCCGGTGTGAAACGCCATTTCCGAATGGCTTCGATGGTGGGCTGATTGAAAACGGGATCACTGGACTGCTTGATCTGTATTTCCGTTGTGGCACCGTTGGTATCAATAATAAATTCAGCGACAACAAAGCCTTCTTTGCCAGTGCGTCTTGCGGCGTTGGGGTAGCGGGGTTGTGCTTGTTTTTGTGCCTGTGGCCTTTCATCGACATCACCGATGTCAAAGATATCGAGACTACCCAATGACTTCTGATTTACGTTAAATCCAGGCAGTGCGAAGTCTCCGGCAAGTGAACCTCCGGTGCCTGGATTTAGCGACATTTCCAGGGCTTCGAGGCTAATGGGAGAGGGCGGTGTGTCTAGTTCAGGCGGTGGTTCCTCCTGTTCCGGTTCCGGAGGTGGTGGCGGTTCTTCGATTGGAGGCGGTGGCACGGGGGGCGCTACGTCTATTGTGTTAATTTCCTCCGGCGCTTTTTTGTATTCGGTAAATAGTTGCGTCAGCGGGATTGCCAAAAAGAGAAGTGATGCCACACCAATGCCGATCAGAGTTCCCGATAGAGCGGTTCCTTTTCCTTCTGGCGCTTTGTAGACCGTGGACATATTTTTTTAAGAGGAGTTAAGAATTAGAAGTTCGATTTGGATTTTGAGGCTGAGGTTCGAAATCCAAATCCTCATCGAAATCGTTTATATTGCACGAAGCAGGTTCTTCTTTAACAATATATCCACGGCCTCCCAATTTACTGAGCATTATCGCCATTCTATCTAAATGGCTTTTTCGTTCGAGATGTTCCTTTTCTTCAAGAGCATTTCCAACACGTAAAACATCTTGGATTGCAGCGCATTCAAGAGTGGATCCCCGAGCGATTTCAAAAAATCTTCTACGATCACTGCTTGAAGATTTTCCATTCCCTTCTGCGATATTCAACGGGATAGACTGGCTAGCACGCAGCCATTGGCCGCGCGCGTGCCGGTGCAGACCTTTTAGTATTTCAGATTGTTTGTACACCCATGCAACGTAAGTAATCGACATGCGATAAACGTCTAATTTTTCGTGACCTAATGACATTATTGGATTTCGATGAGGATTTGGATTTCGATTTGGAGAAAGATCGATGTTCAAATATGCTCTACTGTTTGGTTGAGAAGTTGATCGATTTTGCGCCGGCAAGTTTAGCTTCGCCATACACGCGGGAAAATACGCCGTGACTGGCTCCCTGGTCAGCCTGAATGATGACGGGGATGTCTTCTTTGAGTGTAAGACGTTTGACGATTGGAGAAACGCCACTGACACCGATTTCACGTCCGCCGTAGATGACTTTACCTTCCTTGCTGATGGCAATTAGGATGCTGTTTTTTTCAAGTTGTACCGCAGCAGCTGCTTCGGGTTTGTTAACTTCGATACCGGTTTCTTCAACGAAGACAGTTGTGACGATGAAGAAGATTAACAGGATGAAAACCATGTCAATCATCGGTGAAAGGTTGATTTCGACGGCATCGGAATCGCTGGATGTAAGTGAGCGACGCATTGGCGGTTTAGAAATTAAGTGTTAGGAATCAAGGGTTAAAAAATAATCGTTCAATCGAATTTATGTTTGGATAAAATCAGACTTTCGATACGTGCCAGAGTGGCTTCAGCGGTGTGCTTACGCTGTCGAATAACCAGTGTAAGAAACAATCCGGGCAAAGCGATGAAGAGACCGGTTTGAGTCGTGATCAGAGCTTCTGAAATCCCTGCGGCTACCATTCCGGCAGTTTCAGCGCCACCACCGCTGGAAATCGCGACAAAGGTGCCGAGCATACCAATGACAGTACCTAGCAGACCCATGAGCGGCGCTGCAGCAACGAGTGTATTTAGAAACAGAAGCCTTCGTTCTACCGGGCGGATAATGGATTGCTTAATTTCTTCAAAGCGGTTGCGAACGTGTTTGCCGCTGTGGACATTCTCTTGGGCATAACGAATGATTTCGCCAGCCCGGCCTTTTGCATTTTCCGGATGTTGAATCCAACCTAGCCATTCGGAATCGTGGCCCAACTCGAGGTTGCCTTTGCGGAGGAAAAAGAGCAGTTGGAATCCATTTGCATATAGCAATACTGCTAAACCTGCCAGAGCGATCATGACCCAGCCACCACTTAGCCAAATATCTATGATTTTCTCTAGCGTTGTATGCATTTTGGAAACGATTGAAATTTATGGATTTTTAACCACAAAGAGTGGGAAGGGTACGATACGATCTTTAACAGGGATTACTGTTTGCTGGTACGCGCTCCAACGACACCATTTACAAAGCTAAGTGCAGTTTGCTCCAGCGCCGCGATCTTTTCTTTGGTCATACGGGAAAGTACGCCGTGCAGTATCAGGGCTGGTATCGCCACAATCAGTCCAAGCTCGGTGGTGACGAGCGCTTCCGAGATGCCGGATGAGAGCGATTTTGCATCACCGGTGCCAAAAATTGTGATCAGGTTGAAGGTTTTGATCATACCGGTGACCGTTCCTAGTAGTCCGAGTAGGGGAGCAGCCGCAGCTGTGATCGCCATGAATGGGAGGAATTTTTCCAGTCCGGGTCGCACACTGAGAATTTTTTCAAAAAGCAGTTCTTCCAGTGTGCCACGTTTTTCCTCAATGTTCGCAATGCCAGTTGCGAGGAGTTTTCCGCCGACACCTTTTATTGCATCGGAAGCAGCCTTTGCCTTTTCGACCTCGTCTTGTTCAATATGGTTCAACACCGATTGGACTTGTTCAGGGCTAGGTACTTTGAAGCCCAGTATACCAATAATTTTTACAATACCGAGGACCAGACAGATTAGACCCAGAGCTACAATTACATATCCGACTTCTCCGCCTTTGGCAAGGTGCTCAGCAATAGAGTCTTTGCCCTGTTCGATTTTGAGCGCTTTACCCAGTGTGGCATCAGCGGGTATGGTACCTTTCTTTGTTTTAAGAAATTGACGAATTCCCTCTGCGTAATCTTCACCCGGGATCGCAATAGCAGCTTCGGCAACGTTCAGCTTGCTGTAACTAATCCCGGCCAGGTCAGATGTGTCTGAACTGAAATAAACGGACGGGCCGTAAATGCCAAAGGTGCCTCCTTCAATGGCTTCGTTGGGAGTGAGCGCTTTTCCTTTAAATGTATAGCCACCGGCCAGTTGCTCCAGGCGATTGAGCGCAACATCAATAACGTCCAGTTGTTTGTTAAAACGTTCGGCTTCATTGATATTGACATCTTCGAGTCCAAGACGTGCTTCTTTGGCGACCTCAGCGTAAAGCTGAGTCTCACTAAAATGAATCCGTGTTTCAAAGGTGCGTACAAATTCATCAAGAAGTCCTGCAGCATATTCATTTTGATCTTTGAGTGACTTTACCAGATTTTGAAGTTGAGTCAGCCCAAGGTCGTTATTGTCGCGCAGTCGCAGAAGTTTTTTTTGCTCCCGGGTGAGTTCTTCTACCTGATCTTCGAGTTGGGTAATTTCACGAAGGAGGGGGATTTTCTCCTTTGCGATGGACTCACGTACAGTGCTTAGTTCTGCAAGCGAACTTTGCAGATCTTCTCTGGCAATGCTGCTTGCCGAGTTGAAGTCCCTGGCATTTGCAAGCGATACAAATGCAAACAGTAAGAGGAAAACAAAAGAGTGCTTCATAGCTTGTGTAGTGTTGTAAGATTCGGAAAGTTTGCTATGGCTGCCGCTGTCGAAACAGCGGAAATCTAAATGCTAAAGGATGGGCGCTAGTGTATTTGAGCAGGAATTTCGACAAACTGAATTTCACCATCTCCTTCATAGACACTTATAAGTTGCTTAATTTGCGGGCCGGAACCTTCGATGAGAGAAGTTTGCCAGCCACTCGCAGTTGGATAGCTGATCCCGGCATAATCGCCGGAGGCATCCACGTAGTAGGCCATTGCAAGTCCCCAGTAGAGCGTGTAGACCTGAACTTCTTTGTTTTCCTTTACCTTGCGCGTTTCACTGGTGAGTGTGATCGTATTATTAAATTTGTTGGCCTGACTAAGGATACCAACAATGTTTTGTACACGCTCGCCCAGCGCTGCCTTAGCGTTTTCCGGATCTTTCGGCAAGCGTCGGATTAGCGGATTGATCCGTTCGGTCAGTGGCTCGGGGAGGAGCGGTAAAAGCTTTTTTGTTTTTGCCTCCAGTGAAATGATTTTGCTGATAACCACATCTGCGGCCGCTTTCAGTTCTTCTCTTTCCTCTGCAAGTTTGCTGCGTTCTTCATCTGCTGCTGTAGCTGAGCTTTTCAGTTCTTCAATGTTCTCCCGGAGCCGATTGAGTTGGTTATTAAGCAGGGTGCGGGTTTCGTTTAAGATTGATTCTTCGATCCGCCAGTCCTGCTCTTCTTCTGAAATAAGCTGATTTGTCTCCACCCATTCATCCAGCAAAGCGCGTGTTTCATCAATAGACTCCTGAGCATGGATAATGGATAGGCCAAGGCAGATGCTCAAAAGATAAGTAAGATAAAAACGTTTCATATGGAAGATTAAGAATTCAAAATTCAAAATTTGATTACTGCTTCGCTCGAGTACGATTTGGATTTCGATTTAAAAACATGCTATACTGCGAGTTTTAACAATTCTTCAGTTGCCGGAACATCCCTGATAATCTGGCTTGGTTCCGGGCCGACGCCAATGTAGCGAAGGTTGGGCCATCTGCTTGGTTGACCGTCACCATGGTTGGCGACCTCTACCAATGTTTTCAGCATCCAGGCAACATAGTTTTGGGCCGCATCCGGCAGGTCGGTAAAACTACGAATTCCGGAAATATCTTCACTCCAGCCAGGCACTGTTTTATAGACGGGTTTCAGGGTGCGGCGGTAGGTGTCATCTCGTGGTACATGGTAAAGGATATTGCCGTCGGGGTCTCTATAGCTGGTACAAATTTGCAGGTCGCCTTGCCAGTCATCCGAATGGCTGAGTGCATCAAGCTTGTTGAGTACCAGATCCTGATAGCCGCCGTATCGAAGTGCATCCCCTTTTTCAACTGCATCATACCAGCCGACCATGCGTTGACGGCCGGTAGTCGCGCCAAATTCGAGCTTGCGGAGTTTGGCGCTGAGAGGATGTGTCAAATCAATTTCGGAGAGGAATACGTGGGTGCCAACCTTGGTATCGTAGGCTTTACAACAGCCAATGGTATGGATTGGCTGTACAGCTATTCCGGCGGATTGAAAGAATTCCGGAGTAAAGGTATGCGACGCGGTTACATTTGGTGCAAAACCGTGACGCTTGTCGAGCCAGTAGGCCTGACCAAATTCTCCGATGATATATTGTCCTTTATTCTGTGCCTTAATGACGGCTTCGCGCACGTCACAGATTTGGGAAGCAAGTTTTTGTCCTGCCTGCCAGTAAGCTTCTACAAGTGCATCCGCATTGAGTGAGAATGGCTCTTTGCCAGCAAACCGAGCAAAGTCAAATTCAGCTTTGTCAATGGTGCCACTTTCGATGATTGCCTGATTGGCGCGTGTTTCTGCTTCTGTGAGCGTTTTGAAGAAATCTGACCAGCGCCCGGGAGCTACCTGACAGACATGCTCAATGATACGCAGGGTGCGATCCATGCGCGTATGCAATTTATTGGCAAAAGTATCCCTGGAACCAAGGAAGTCGGCGTAAAAAATCTGAAATTGCCCGACTTCGTCAAGATAAGCAGGTGTGATACCCCGTCCAGTAGAACCGCGCGGACTTTCGTTGAGAATATGAACGCGGTAGTCTTCCAGAGCCAGATCGAGGAGGCGATGACACAGGTCGGAGACCAGACAACGTTCATCGATGGCGAGTCGCTTCAGGGCAACATGGCCGTGCTTTTCCGCGTAGGCGGTTTCCCAGATGAATTTACATGGATCCGCAACGACTCCGCAGCCGATCAGAAGATGCTGTACATGGGAGTCCGCCACACCTCCCGGAAGCAGGTTCAGCTTTAGCCCGGCGACTGTGTGCCCTGAGTTTGCGCCGCCGTTTACTTTCATGACGGCAGCTACGGCGTTCTGATCACCGGTTTTTTCACGAAGTTCATTGATGATTTCGAGAATGACCCGGCCTTTGCCTTCATCGCCTGTTGAGATGCCGGTGTCTGCAATGAGTTGTGATGTAAATGGAGTGAGCATTTGTGGGAAATTTTGAAGTTTGAAATCTGAAACGCCGGCACCACATTTTGTGATGCCATAATTCTGCAAGTTGCCTGGGTCGATTATTTCGAGCGTTCGTTGACGTAGTCACTGGTTTTAACCGTGATTACATCGTGGGTCGAAGATTCTTTCTGACCTGCCGGAGTCACACGGATATAGCGAGCATTGCTTTGCAGTTCAGCCAGGTTGGATGCTCCCAGATAACCCATACCGGATTGAATACCACCGACGAGTTCACGCAACAGACCGGAAAGTGAGCCGGAAGATTCTTTGAGCGCTTCAATACCTTCGGGAGCGGCTTTTGTGGAAATGTCTTTGCGTTCGTGTCCATAACGCGCGGCAGAGCCTTCTTTCATGGCTGCATTGCTGCCCATGCCGCGATACTGCTTGTAGAGTTTGCCGTTTATTTTGATGATTTGCCCGGGCGCTTCGTTGCAGCCTGCCAGCAAGCCGCCGCAAATGACAGCATCGGCAAGTGTGAGCGCTTTAACCATATCACCGGATTTTGCGATACCACCATCTGCGAGGATGGAGACGCCTTTTTTGCGTGCGGCAATTGAGGCGGCGTATAGGGCAGTCATTTGCGGGATACCGACTCCGGCAACGATGCGAGTCGTGCAGATCGAGCCGGGGCCTTGACCAATTTTGATGGAATTTGCTCCGGCATCAGCAAGATATTCGACACCTTCGGCGCTGGTTACGTTGCCCGCGACCAATGTCAATTCGCTGAATTCAGAACGCAGCAGACGTATGCTTTCACCGACTCCTTTGGAAAAACCATGTGCGGTGGAAACGGCAATTGTATCCACATCTTCGTCAACAAGTCTGCCGACATGCTCAATAATTTTATCTTTATCCAGAGAACCATCTGCTTTCCGATGTATTGAAATGGCAGCGCCACAGATGAGCCGAAAGTTTTTGTCGCGGGCTGGTTTTACTGACTGTTGCGACTCTTCAATAATACGTTCGATATCGCTCAGGGTAAACAAACCGTGAAGCTGGTCATTATCATCAACGACGAGCAGCTTATGGATGCCGAGGTGATTGGTGAAAAAATCATCGGCCACTTTGATTGGATCTTTGCCGATTTCTTTTTCGTTCAGGGTGTAGACCTGATCGCGCGGTGTCATTGCTTCGGAGATCATTCGCTGAGCATAGCGACTTTTTACGACCCGCCCTGAAAGCAGACCGAGTAGTTTGTTGTTATCATCGACGACGGGGAATGTGCGGAAGCCAAAATCACGCGATTTGATGTATTCAAGCACTTCGCCGATTTGCTGATTCGGGCTGACTGTTATTGGTTCTTGAATAAAGCCGTGAATGTGGTTCTTCACCCGAGCGACTTCTTTTAGCTGTTTTTCATCACTCATGTTGTAGTGAATCAGTCCAATGCCGCCGTTGAGGGCCATCTGAATCGCCATTTTGGACTCGGTTACAGTGTCCATGTCGGAGGAAATAATCGGGATCGACAATTCCAGAGATTCGGAAAGGTGTGTGGTCAAAGACGTCTGGCGAGGCAGTACATCGGAGTAGAGCGTTGCCAGTGAGAGGTCGTCAAATGTGAGGCCCGTGGGCAAGTTGTTCGGGAAGAACGTATCAGCAGGCTGATAGAAATTTGTGGAACCAGACGAAGAGGTAGATGTATTCATAGGTTAAATTCAGCAAAAGATTGTTTTTTCTCAAGACAGAATTGGTGAAAATTATCACAATTAAGGATTATACTGAAACGCCAAACAATCTTCCCACGGCTGCGGTGAGGGCCATGGCAATTGTGCCCCAGAAGCAAACGCGCGATGCTCCCCGTAGGAGTGAGGCACCTCCGGTTTTTGCAGCCAAAGCTCCCAGGACGCCAAGCGTGAGGATTGTGGCTGAGGGGACGATCCACAAAATCGTAGTCACCGGTATCATAGTAGAGAGTGTGACGGGAATGGCTGCACCTGCCGCAAAGGTTGCGGCAGAAGTGAAGGCTGCCTGCAAAGGACGGGCACACAATTCCTGGGTGATTCCTATCTCATCACGTGCGTGAGCCCCCAGCGCATCATGATCCATCATCTGACGTGCGACTTCCATGGCAAGTTCAGGATCCAGGCCGCGAGTTTCATAAATTTCAGCAAGTTCCTGTTGTTCTTCGGCACGATTATGAATCAGAGATTCTCGTTCCATTTCAAGATCGGCATGTTCAGTGTCTTCCTGTGATTTTACCGAAACGTATTCGCCGGCAGCCATGGATATGGCCCCAGCAACCAGCCCGGCGGTACCTGCCAGGATTATGTTGTCTTGAGACACTTCCGCAGCGGCCACTCCCACAATCAGGCTGGCTGTGCTAACCAGGCCATCATTGGCGCCTAAAACAGCCGCACGGAGCCATCCGGATCGATGGAGTCTATGGTTTTCTTCGTGAATCATCCGCAGTGATCGTTTTTGCTTTTGATCAAAGAGAGCATTATAGCTAATCTTGAAATTACTTTTACACTCAAATTATGTCCTTTCTTTGGTAAAAAGGTAGCGCAGGTGCGTCCTCGCACCGCATCGAATGTTCGGACGCTTTGGCTCAAGCGACGTTGGTGCGCACCGAGACGGTGCGGCGCTACCCAATGCACAGTCTGTTCAAATAATCTTAGGCTTAGCATTAAATGTATAAGGCGATGATTCAACTTATTTTTTACAGTCATCGGGTTAGGAGTGCCAATGCTTCAAGAATCATTTTGATTTTAATTTAACAAAGGTCTTTTAACTCTTCTTCGTTGAGGATCGTTATTCCCAGTTTCACTGCTTTTGTGTACTTTGAGCCACTGGCTTCGCCGGCAATGACATAGTCAGTCTTTTTGCTTACACTGGAACTGGTACGGCCTCCGGCTTTTTCAATCAGTTCAGTTGCTTCACTGCGCGTGAGCGTTGGCAGCGTACCGGTAAGGACAAAGATTTTGCCGGCAAGGTTGCCATCGGTGTTTTCTTCGGTGTGTTCTGATTTGAAGTTGAGGCCGTGGGTGCGCAGTTGGTCAATTAACTTCCGGTGTTCCGGATCGGCAAACCAGGCGTGTATGCTCTGTGCCATAATCGGGCCTATGCCGTCAATTGCTTCAAGTGTTTCTTCACTGGCGCCGGCGATTTCGTCCAGGGAGTCAAAGTTTGTTTCCAGGTCTTTGGCGGATTGTTTGCCTACGTGTGGAATGCCGAGGCCATGGATCAGTTGCCAGATTGCCCGCGTCTTGCTGGCTTTAATGGCGTCGATCAGATTGGTGGCCGATTTTTCGGCAAATTTGTCCAGTTCGACAAGTTGCTCAAAACGCAGTTCGTAGAGGTCGGCAGGTGTTTTTGCAAGTCCGCGGTTAACGAGTTGTTCGACGACGGCTGTTCCCAGGTTTTCGATATCCATGCAAGGACGACTGGCGAAATGTTGCAGGGCGCGTTGCTGGCGAATGGGGTCGTCTTTGTGAACGATGCGCCAGGCGGCTTCGTTGGGATCACGTTCTGCATAGATACCGAGCGATTGCAAATGTGCGCCAAAATCAAAAGGCTGACTGTTGGCCGGACGCTTGCTTTCAACAAAGCTCAATACCTGGGGAATGATTTCTCCGGCTTTCTGTACGATTACGGTGTCACCGGGGCGTAGATCCTTGCGGCGGATTTCGTCTTCATTGTGCAGGGTTGCGCGTGAAACAGTGGTGCCTGCGAGCTGTACCGGTTCGAGAATGGCGACCGGTGTGACGGCGCCGGTGCGACCGATTTGCAGGCTGATCTCTTTGAGAAGGGTTTCTGCCCGCTCGGCTTCAAACTTGTAAGCTATTGCCCAGCGTGGAGCTTTCGAAGTAAAACCGGCAGCTTCCTGCAGGCTGAAGTCATCGAGCTTGATGACTGCGCCATCGGTCGGATAGGCGAACCGTTGCCGCAGAGTCTCCAGTTCTTCGATGGCGGACCAGGACGATTCAATGCCTTCGGCCAGCCAGATTTTTTCCAGTACTGTGAAGCGCCATTGAGTCAGTTTTTCCTGAATTTCCGATTGAAGGGTGAAGTAATTGACTGGTTCACAGGCGCCAATGCCATAGAGCACGATGTCCAGTTTCCGGTTGCGAGCTTCATTGGCATCCAGTAATTTTACCGTTCCTGCTGCAAGATTGCGTGGATTTGCATAGAGTGGTTTTTCTTCGGCTGAGCGCTGCGCATTGATTCGCTCAAATTCTTCATGCCGCATGTAGATTTCACCGCGCACTTCGAGAATGTCGGGGGCCTGTGCGATTTTTTGAGGAATGCCCTGAATATGGCGGACGTTCTGAGTGATGTCATCGCCTTCGGTTCCATTGCCACGGGAAACGGCACGCACAAATTTCCCTTGTTCATATGTCAGGCTGACGGCGATGCCATCGATTTTAGGTTCGACCAGGTAGCTGAGTGTCTGATCGGGAAAACGCTTTTCGAGGCGGCGGCCAAATTCGATCAATTCCTCTTTGCTGTAAGTGTTATCCAGGCTGAGCATCGGTTTGCGATGCTGATAGCTTTCAAAAGCTTCAAGGCGGTCGTCACCAACACTTTGGGTGGGAGAGTCGCCAAAATCAAATTCCGGATTCTCCGTTTCGAGTTTAGCAAGTTCGCCTTTGAGGCGGTCGTAGGCCTGATCATCAATGCGGGGCATCGCCTCTTTGTAGTAGAGACGGTCATGTTCGGCGATCTCAGCACGAAGCCGGGCAATTTGTTTGCTGGTTTTGGACATGGTCAAATCCAGCTTTTTGTAGCTATTTAAATCAAGTCAAGGATTGAAGCGTTCAAATCGTCTTTATGCCGGCGGCGAGGACTTCGGCAGCGCGTTCGATATCGCTGCCGTTGTGGGCGGTGGATATGAAACAGGTTTCGTATGCTGAGGGTGGCAAATAAACGCTATGCTCGAGTGTATAATGAAAGAGTTGGTTGAAGTGTGTTGTCCGGCTGGCAACCGCATCGTTGTAGTTGCGTACCGGCTGTTCACTGAAAAACAGAGCAAACATGGATCCGACCTGCGGCACCTGGAGCGGAATCCCTTTTTCTCTGGCTGCTTCGAGCAGGGCATCACGGAGGCTTGTCCCCATTTTTTCCAGTGTAGTGTAGGGATTCACTGTTTCCAGTTTTTTCAGTGAGGCGATACCGGCTGCCATTGCCAGGGGGTTGCCGCTCAATGTGCCGGATTGATACACCGGGCCTAGTGGAGCCAGATGGTCCATAATCTCTGCTTTTCCGCCAAAGGCGCCCACGGGCAGGCCCCCGCCGATTATTTTTCCCAACGCTGTCAGATCGGGAGTGATTCCGACAAGTTCCTGTACGCCGCCGGGAGCCACGCGAAAACCGGTCATTACCTCGTCGAAGATCAGCACGGCGCCATTCTGATCGCAGAGTTCACGCAGTCGTTCAAGATAGCCCGGATCGGGTAAAATGAGCCCGCAGTTTGCCGGGAATGGCTCGACGATCAGCGCGGCGATTTGGTCTTTGTGCATTTCAAAGGCGTTGTGCACAGCGTCAGCGTCGTTGTAGTCGACCACGATTGTTTCGGCGGCAAAGGAAGGCGGGATACCAGCGCTGTCGGGATTGCCGAGCGTGAGCGCTCCGGAACCGGCCTTGACCAGAAGCGAGTCTACATGCCCGTGAAAACAGCCGGCAAATTTGATGATCTTGTTTCGTTTCGTATAACCGCGAGCCAGACGGATGGTTGACATGGTTGCTTCCGTGCCGCTGTTGCACATGCGGACCTTCTCAATGGACGGTACTCTGGCAACGATCAACTCCGCCATTTCGACTTCATAAGGATTTGGCGTGCCAAAGCTGGTGCCGTTTTCGAGCGCCCTGGCGATAGCCTGGCGGATGTCAGAATCGTTATGACCGTGAATCGCCGGTCCCCAGGTGCAAACAAAGTCTATCAGTTGTTTGCCGTCCGCGGTATACAGATGCGCGCCATCGGCGCGTTCGGTAAAAAATGGTGTGTCACCGACCGAGCGAAAGGCTCGCACTGGTGAGTTCAC
>CAZTSB010000061.1:0-7823 GCA_964616435.1 uncultured Puniceicoccaceae bacterium
ACCCCTTCACCCAATGGGTGAAGGAGATCTTATACCAAATTTAAGAAGGTCTGAAAGATTTACTCATTATCCAAATCCTCATCGAAATCGCAATCGATTTGGATTTCGATGAGGATTTCGACTTTGGATCCATAGTCGCAAGCTTTTCTAGAGATGGTATAAATTACCCAAACGTTCCACTGTCCCAGCCCCAGAGTGCGCGGGGGGCATCGTAGAATTTGATGTAGGTAGCGCTGGATTCTATGTCGGTGTGGTCGGCTATGGTTGTGCAGATGGCCTGGCTGAGTTGTTTGGCCTGTTCGGAGGTGAGGCCGATGGAGTCTAATTCGACGTAAGCGGTCGGCTTGATTTGTCCGCCGAAGGTCATGGTTGCTTCAGGGAGCCAGGCGGTCATGACATAGTTTTCGGATTTGCCGAGAAGGAGTGCGATTTCCGCCGAAAGTGTTTTCAGCACCTGAGTCTGCGTTTCCGGTGCAATGGCTTGGTTGGTGGTGATGCGTAGTAAAGGCATTTTGAAAAGATTTAGATGAAGTTAGAAAAATATGAATGCTATAACATCAAACATTGAATTGAAAATGTTAATTGGTCACGATACTTTGATTTGAGATGGGTCATTATAAACACGCTTGCAAGTAGCTGCTAGTTGGCTCTACTAAGAACCTTTTATGTAGCTTTCATGTCTTTGTGTGGAAGTACGTCAGTAACTTCTTCTATCCACTTTTGCATTTCAGGGTCTTATGATCTCAGCCATTCTAAAAAAATTCTCAGGACGCCATTACAAGAAATATCTCAAGAAGTGTCGGCCAATTATTAAGCGTATCAATTCACTGGAAGAGGATTACCAGTCACTTACAGATGAGCAGGTCAGTGTGAAGACCGTTGAGTTCATGCAACGCTATGAGAAGGGTGAGTCGTTGGATGATCTGTTGCCGGAAGCTTTTGCTGTGGTAAAAAACATGGCGCGGCGCATGTGTGGTCAGGAGTTTGAAGTATGTGATCATATGCTGTTGTGGAATATGGTGCATTACGATGTCCAGTTTATCGGTGGCATTGCATTGCACGAGCGTCATATTGCCGAAATGGCAACCGGTGAGGGCAAAACACTTGTTTCGACGTGCCCGCTCTATTTGAATGCGCTTACGGGGCGTAACTGTCAGTTGGTTACGGTCAACGATTATCTCGCTCGCCGTGATTCGGAGTGGATGGGGCACCTCTTTCGCAGACTGGGGCTTTCGGTTGGTTGCATCCAAAATAGCATGGATCCACAGACGCGTCGTGAGATGTATAATTGTAACATTACTTACGGCACTGCATCGGAGTTTGGGTTTGATTATTTACGGGACAATGGCATGGCGAGTTGCAAGGAAGATCAGGTGCAGCGTGACCATTTTTTCTGTATTATTGACGAAGTGGATTCCATTCTGGTCGATGAAGCGCGTACGCCTCTGATTATTTCCGGGCCAATGCAGAATGATAATCCGCTGCCGTTTTCTGAAACAAAGCCAAGTGTTCAAAAGCTGGTTTCGAAGCAGCAAGCATATTGCAACCAGCTTGCCACAGAGGCGAAGTCAGTACTTGAGGCGGAAGATGCCGATGAAGGCGCTCAGTCTGCTGCGATTGCCAAGCTTCATCAGGTAAAGCTTGGTATGCCGAAAAACAAACAGTATCACCGCCTGAATGAAGTTCCATCAATCCGACGTGCGCTGGATAAGTTCGATCTAGAGATAAACAGCGATTTCAACAAAAAAGAGCGTTATGCGCTTAAAGAGGAATTATACTATATGATTGATGAGAAGCAGCAACAGGCTGATCTTACAGGGAAAGGTCGTATGCTGATGAGTCCGGATGATCCGGACGCCTTCATGTTACCGGATCTGCCGACTCAATTTATTGAAATTGATAAAGATGAGACTCTCAGTCCGGAAGGTAGGCAGGAGGCCAAAAAGGCTGCCGAATCAGAATTCCAGCAAACCAGTGAGCGCATCCACTGTATAAGCCAACTGCTCAGGGCTTACAGTCTTTACGAACGTGACAAGGAATACGTAGTGCAGGAAGGCAAGGTGAATATTGTCGATCAGAATACGGGGCGTGTAATGCCGGGTCGACGCTGGTCTGATGGTTTGCATCAGGCAATTGAAGCCAAGGAAAACTGCGTTATCGAAAAAGAGACCAAAACGTACGCAACGGTGACCATCCAAAACTACTTTCGTATGTACGATAAACTGTCTGGCATGACGGGTACGGCAGAAACGGAAGCTTCCGAATTTCATGAGATTTATGGCTTGAAGGTTATGGTTATACCCACGCACCGGCCCTGTATTCGCGTCGACCAGAATGATGTTATTTTCAAGACACGCCGAGAAAAATACGCTGCGGTTATACGGGAAATTCAGGCCGCCAACAAGAACGGTCAGCCGGTTTTGGTCGGCACGGCTTCTGTGGAGGCTTCGGAAGTGTTGAGTAGAATGTTAAAGCGCTCCAACATTGTGCATAGCGTCCTGAATGCCAAATTCCATCAAAAGGAGGCAGATATTGTTGCCAATGCAGGCCGTAAGGGCAGTGTGACGATCGCGACCAATATGGCGGGCCGTGGTACCGACATTAAGTTGGGCGAGGGTGTTCCGGAACTGGGTGGGCTTTTTGTTATTGGGACTGAGCGCCATGAATCACGCCGTATTGACCGACAGTTGCGAGGCCGCTGTGCCCGTCAGGGAGATCCGGGTGTATCGAAATTTTTCGTGTCACTGGAAGATGATCTTATGCGGTTGTTTGCCAATGCCGGGCCAATCTCAAGAATCCTTGAAAAGTCAATGAGTGAAGATGAAGAACTGGAACATCCGGCACTCAACTGGTCGATTGAAAATGCTCAGAAAAAAGTAGAGCAGCAAAATTTCTCTATCCGCAAACGGTTATTGCAATTCGATGATGTGCTCAATACCCAGCGTGAAGTCGTCTATGGTATCCGCAATGATGCGGTGCAGTTGGATACGCCGCGTGACATTGTTTTTGAAATGATTGAGGAAGAGCTTGAGGTGCGTTTGAGAGAACTTGCAGCAATTAATGAAAACGATCAGATGGAACGCTTCCTTGCCTGGTTAAACGCATATTTTCCGCTTTCTTTAAAGACAAAAGAAATCGAAAATTTGAATTCGGAAGCACAACAAAGTCTGATTTTTGACCGTATTAAAGAAGCGTACGAAAAACGTGAAGAGTTTGAATCGCCAGAAGCGCTTGTCGGCATGGAACGATTTATTGTTATTCGCTCACTGGATCGACGCTGGCAGGATCATCTCACCGAAATGGATGAGTTGAGGCGTAGCGTAAACCTTCGTAGCTACGGGCAAAAGGATCCTCTGAGCGAGTATAAAAGTGAAGCCTTCGGCTTTTTCGAAGAGTTGATGTCAAATGTCCGCACGGAAATTTGTAATTCTTTATTCCGTACGGCTACGAATCAGGAGGCATTCAAAAATATGCTATCACGCATGTCCAAAACTGTGCAGGTTGCCGGGCCGGGTACCGAGCAGGATGCCTCTGTTAGTGCACTGACCGGGGCTACATTGCAGGCGCAGCCAAAACAGAGTTCTTCCGGGGGCAGCAAATCAATTGAATTGCCGAAAGTTGAACCCGTTCGGCGTGAGTTTCCGAAGCTTGGCCGCAACGATATAGTTACGATCCGCAAAGGTAGTGAAGCCAAAAAGTTGAAATTCAAAAAGGCCGAATCATTGATCATCAACGATGGCTGGGAGTTGGAACAGTAGAAGTACTAAGTTAATCAATGAAGCGTTTTGGATCAGTTGTTGTAATCATCGTATTACTGGTGACCATGTTTCTTCCGATGTTTGTGATTTACTCGTATGACGTTAGCATCGATATAAACAACGACGCGCCCGGTGAAGTGACTGTGGGTCTGATTGTTATTTTGCGCGCTACTTTCAGACGTTTGTTACGTGGTCTGTCAGTTAATATAATGCAGACAACCGTAGGTACTTTTGGACGTACCAGTGCAAGAACTGTGACGCGCCGTTTCGTTAAATTTGTCGGGCGAGTACTTTTTGGTTCGATTTTGCAAGACAGCGTGGACGAAGAAGAAGAAGAGAAACCTCGGCAAAAATCAAAAATACCCGAATACAGCTTTCTAAAGCAGTTGGTTTCTTTGATTTTAGGCTTTGTTGGCTTATGTCTTTCTTTCTGGGGTATTTTACATGTCATACCTGCAGAAAAAGTAGAAATTCTAGTTGGTTCAAAGGGACTGTCATATCTGGAGGCCGTAGTGCTTGCTGGCATTCCATTGTTAGCCTATGCGCTTATACATGTAACCTTTGGTAGAATGTTCGGTGTACGGACAACGTACTGTACGGAAATCGATGGCCTGCTCTTACAGGGTTATTTTACGGGTGCAGGCTCATTTTTGCCAATGACAACAGATATTGAATATCACGGTGAGGAAAAAGCAAAGTGTAAGCTCGCAGTTAGTGCGCTTCTGGGAATGCTCTCACTATTTGGTTTTTTTTATGTAGCTGGCGAGATGCTGGATATGGGCACCCTTAATTTTTTAAGTTCCATGTTTCTGATCTATTGTTTTGTCTACTGTTTTCCGATCGAGCCCCTGGAAGGGTATATTATCTGGTCTCATAACAAGCTTGTTTGGGCCGCGGTAACACTTCCCATCCTTCTGGCTTTTATGAATTGTATGGACAGCACTTTTGGGGACATTCTTTGATAAATGGCTAAACGCAAAAAAGTCGAAGAAAGGAATCAGCATCTGCGTAACCATCTACGCATTGCCATCATAGGACTGATTTTAATCTGGGTGTTCTTTTACAATCTTCTGATTAAGGATCAACCCTTCTGGATCGCATTTTTCCAGATTCTTGATACGATCAGTGATGATTTCATTATGGGGGCTACGTTTGCTACAGGGATTGGCTTAAGTATTGTAGTCGTCTTTTCTTTTACAAAACTGTACACACAAGTCATCGCTAACATACATTCGTTTCGGATGATTGAGGATCTATTCTACAAAAAGTTCTTACGAGGCCAATGGCAGATTTTCTTCTCATCAATACTTAGTCTTGAAGACCAGCCACTACCCAAAACAGTGTGTCCCAAACGTGTTTCAAGTCTGGTGCTTTCTTTCAGTTTTATCTATGTGATGAGTTGGATTTATGTGATTCTTTTTAGTGAAGCGTTGTTTTTTGTTTCCTGGAGCGCTGGAGTGGACCTGCCAATCAATTCCGGAACACTTTATTATCTTCCTATGTTAGGCCTTGCCATTCCCTTTTCTGCAAGAGTCATGGCCTATTTGCGCTATCCTTATGCGCAGGATTATGCTGACTTTATGCCAGGTGCGGTATTTGTTTTGTTGCTGGTGTTTTCTCTGGGAGAATTACATGATTCACATGACCAAAAGTTTTTCTTACCTCAGGTTTTTAGTAATGACTCTTTTAAGCTCAACTTTTTGCGAAACGGCACCTTTTTGGCCTTTATACCGGTTTTCTTTGAAGGAGCTTTCTGGTTATTCGAATTGAGTCGTAGTGGAAAGGAAGAAACAGGCTCAAACGTTTGAAACGCTTATGCTCAAATTTCCAGGCATGCGAGTTATCCTTAGTATGGCATTCAGATTTGATCAAGCTGCTCTCTAGTCTGCGCTGAAAAAGTTTTAAAAGAAATGCCGGAACTTCCCGAAGTAGAGACGACATTGCGTGGGATCGCAGCGCACGTGAAAGAGCGACGAATTGAGGCGATTGTGGTGCGTCAGTCAAAGTTGCGCTGGCCGGTTCCCACGGAGATTGAGCAGGCAATCGGCCAGAGGGTAAATGGTATCCGGCGGCGGGCGAAATATCTGCTTCTGGATACGGATCCCGGCAGCATTATTTTGCATTTGGGCATGTCGGGCAGTCTTACGGTACAAGCTCTGAACAAACCCGTGGGAAAACACGATCACCTGGACATCGTTTTTGAAGATCAGCACTGTTTGCGTCTTAACGATCCCAGACGGTTTGGCGCTTGTCTTTGGCAAGGTGTCGACGAACCCCAACTGGAAATACTGAAAAATCTGGGCCCGGAACCGTTTTCAGAAGCCTTCAGTGGTGAGCGATTGTATCAATTGTCACGCGGGCGTTCTGTAGCAGTAAAAAATTTCATCATGACCAATGCTGTTGTGGTCGGTGTCGGAAACATTTATGCAAACGAAGCCTTGTTTCGGGCTGGAATTAGTCCACGACGGGCCGCAGGAAAAGTCAGCCGTGCGCGCTATCAGCTGCTTAGCGAGCAGATCAAAGACGTTCTGGCCGAAGCGATTGAGCAGGGCGGCACGACTTTGCGTGATTTTTTTGGCGCCGATGGCAAGCCGGGCTATTTTCGTATCCGACTAAAGGTATATGGTAAAGCAGGAGAACCCTGTGAACGGTGTGGTATGGCAATCCACTCGATTCGAATCGGACAGCGCAATACGTTTTACTGCCCGCGGTGTCAGCTTTAGCTACAGGTGCAAAAGTGCGGTTAATGCATCCCGAAAATCCTGAGAATAAATCCCCAGAAACCGGAGGACGGTTGGGAAGTTTCATCGGGTTGCTGCTCGTTTACCCTACCATTGCTACCTTCCTTCTCGTCACCCAAACGACCTGAATTGCCGGAATTTCCAAAAGAGCCTACCGAAGGCTCGTAGTTAAGCAACAGTTCGTAACCCTGTATCTCAGGCCGTTGCTTGACAGCGGCGTCTACTATCTGTGTTAGCTGCATCAGGTAATCCTGTCCGGTCGATTCAAGCAGGATCGGCCCGAAATAATAATTCAGATTCTCATGTGTATAGATCACATACCAGCCGCTTTCCAAGGCTGCCGGATTTGATTTAATCTGGCCGGGAAATCTTTGGTCGAACTCTTTCTTCGGCAGAAATTCCATATAGGAAATTGCAGATTCACCAATGACACGGATGCTTAAATTAGCTTGAGCAAATGCCAGGTGCTGAAACAAAAAGAAAATTAAAACCCATAAATATGGTTTCGATATGTAGCAATTGTAAGACATTTTAAGATGCTGAATTTATCGTGAACGAGACCAGATACGCATGGCTTTGAGGAAGAATAGTTCCAGTGCCGCGCTTGAGTTTAAGTTGAGTTCAAGTAATCCGGCGCATTTCTCAAGTGTCTGGGTCGTTTGATTGAGTGCAGCTACAGGTAAAGTTCCGGGATGTTCTTTTTCAATATTTCGGGCAAAGTGAACAGTGGCTTTTTCGATTTCACCGAGAATCTGTTTGCGATAACCGCGACTGATGCCTGCTTCAATCGCATCTTTTTCTTCCGTAGTCAGATGATCCGGTAGTTGTTCTTTGTGCATGGACCATGTTTCAGCGGCAAGTTCTGCAAGGATCTTCTGAAATCGCAGATTCAAACCATAGCTTCCCAACACGATGTCAGAAACGTTTTTTCTGCCGGCGCTACTGAGCAAGTTCTTGAGCCAACTACGATAGTCATCTGTCCACTTTTTCCAATTGGGATGCTTTATTGTTTGAAATTCGGTCGGGATGCGAAAGTTGAGACAACGGCTGCGAATGGTATCCAGCAGATCGTAGGGGCGACTGGTCAGGAGGAAAAGAGTGGTTCCGTCCGAAGGTTCTTCAAGGGTTTTAAGGAATGCGTTGGCTGATTGAACATTCATTCGGTCTGCTTCAAAAACAATGCCGACTTTACGCCCGCCCTGATGAGCGCTTTTCTGCAGATCTATCACCAGTCGGCGCATAGAATTTTTTGGCCATTCGCCTTCTTTGCGCTCACTTTCGGAGCCAATCTTGATCATGCGTGCCTTTCCCTGGGGGCGTAAGT
>CAZTSB010000062.1:0-5768 GCA_964616435.1 uncultured Puniceicoccaceae bacterium
ACCCCTTCACCCAATGGGTGAAGGAGATCTTATACCAAATTTAAGAAGGTCTGAAAGATTTACTCATTATCCAAATCCTCATCGAAATCGCAATCGATTTGGATTTCGATGAGGATTTCGACTTTGGATCCATAGTCGCAAACCTTCCTAGAGATGGTATTATTCATAATAACTTTACTAGTAGAGACTTATTCATTTTTTATGCGGTTCAACTGCGGAATTTAGGATAAATCATCGTGTATCCACGGCTTAGAAAACTCAACCGAGCCCAACTGACGAATGAAGGGTAGGTGATTTCCAAACTACCATGTGTATTCAACCGTATAGGTTACAGTTTGTATTCCGTTCGGCTCTACGTTAACCGGGAACTCAATCGTTTGCGCATCCGTTTTCTCAAATGTATGGCTGGCCTCCTGAATTTCCCAATTAGACCAGCGGAAAAGATGCTCGACGACCTGTACGGTAACTGCCTCTTCACTGCGATTGCGAATCTCAATTTCGAAGGTTTCCTGCATCCTATCCTTCGATGGATGTTTAAAGAAATCGGTACGTGTACGTTCACCAATCAAATCAAAGGCATTTCCCAGGTAGACGCGAACCGTTTCATTTTTTGGTGTATGGTCGATCGTGTTCTCACCTGTAAACTCCAGCTGTCCATCATCATCCATTCGGTAAAAGCGCATACGACCCGCCGGCAGCGGAATGCCGAGTCCGTCTTTTTCTCTGTTCTCAAACTCTCGATAGATGGCGATATCCGGTTGTGAATTCTGGCCGTAGTTCCGGTTCGTATTCAGACCACCGTAATAGTTGGCGCTGAACCCCTCATACACATAAAGTTTCTTTGTCTGTACTGCTTCGGCGCGGATAAATTCCACCTGTTTGGTTTCGTGGTCGCGCAACGTAGTCTCAAGTGGCAATGTGTACATGTGGAACTCGTCAAATTTCTTTTCTTCGACTTTAGGAGGTCCAGCAGGCATCTCAGCCAAACTATATTCCATTGCATCGGAATTTTTACGAACGCGCACTTCCGGTTCGACCTTGTTCACATCTCCGGCAATCAGTTTGATCTTTGTGTTCTCGAAAGTCTTGCCGGTATTATTTTCAATCGACACCCAGCCGGTAAGCGTCACCTTATTGCCTTTCTCTGGCAGTACTAGATTATAATCTGCTTTCCACGACATACCATAGGTCAAATAACTGAGCTGTGCGTCAAATGTGGCTTTCGTGTTCGAGAACAGCTTCCAGGAGAGTGTCGGCTGGAGCACAGAGTCATCTCCTAAACTTGGGAAAAGCGGCACTCCCGGCAATTGTGTTTGTAATTCACCATCAATTTCAATTATCGGTTCCAATTGCTTTTGATGGGTGCCGCCGTATTTATTTCTGCTCGCAACTGTAGAAGGCGCTCGTATGATTTTGCCGTTTTGAATAACCTCTTCGTCATCGACCTGCTTCAGAAAACGGATTTCCTGTCCTTCGAATAGCTGCAGTAATCGTTGCCGATCAACCGGATCGCCTCGGTAGCTTTGCTCAAGAACACTGAATTCGACGTTTCCGGAAGGGTCGTACAGAATTACCGACTCTGGCTCTAGTTGAGTCGTGACACCACTGTAGCTAACGTCATTCGGCCCCGATTCCAGGTCCAGTTTCACCGTATCACGTACGACAGCAAAATTTTCATTGTAAACAGTGATTGCAGGCTGCGCTGTTGCCACCAAAACAATGCAAAAGTAAAACATCAAAATCTTCATACAATTATTCATTACTGATGGATCATAGAAATGTCACGCACTTCTAAGTTCCAAATAATCGTTATTTACCGTGATGCCGCACTTACCTTAAAGACGCTCACACTATTGAATGGCATCCCGTAGGGGATTCGAACCCCTGTTGCCTGGATGAAAACCAGGTGTCCTAGACCGGGCTAGACGAACGGGACACAGGAAAAGAAGGAAGCTACGTGTCAAAATCGTGTCTGCAAGTCTTTTTTGGTGAAAAATATATTTTTCTCGATTTGTTAAGAAACCATTTGCTCATGTCGTAAGAAGAACTACGAAGCATTGTATGAATCAGGATTCTCTGTCATTCCCAATGCCGGGCAAACCATTGCTTAAAGTAGAGGCGCTTTCATATCCACTGGTCGCTTCCGGCAAGGTGCGCGATGTTTTCGATATGGGTGATGCTCTGCTGATGGTGGCAACGGATCGTATCTCTGCTTTTGATGTGATTATGCGGGAGGGACTCGCCGGAAAGGGTATTTTGCTGACGCAGATGAGCCTTTACTGGTTTGATCGTATACGCTCGCTGGTGAAACATCATCTGGTGGAGGATCATGCGGGACGAATTGCGGAACTGGGTGAGATGTATCCGGAGCTTGAGTACCGCAGCATGATTGTTAAGAAGCTTCAGCCGCTGCCAATTGAAGCGGTTGTTCGTGGTTATTTGTCTGGCTCGGGATGGAAGGCTTACCGGCAGACGGGGAATTTGTTTGAGTATTCGCTTCCCAGGGACTTGCAGGAGAGCAGTGCGTTGTCGAGCCCTTTGTTTACGCCGACTACAAAAGCGCAAGAGGGTCACGATATGCCGATTGATTGCGCAGATGCAGGCGAGTTAATCGGTCAGGAATTATTTGAGCGAGTGCGTGATCTGAGTGTGTCCCTTTATGAGATGGGCGCTGAACGTGCAAAGGCCGCCAATCTGATTCTGGCGGACACGAAGTTTGAATTCGGGTTGGATGAATCCGGCGAGTTGTATTTGATCGATGAAGTTCTGACGCCGGACTCATCGCGTTACTGGCCTCAGCAGGGCTATGTGCCCGGTAGGGCGCAGCCGTCGTTTGATAAGCAATTTGTCCGCGACTATTTGGAGTCGCTGGACTGGGACAAGACACCACCGCCACCTCCGTTACCTGATGAAGTTTTGAGTGGGACATTGGAACGTTACGTCCATGCCTATAAGGCTCTCGTTGCAAACTAGTCTGCATGCCTCATTCGTTTGTCGCAAAACAACAGAGCCTTCGATGCGATCCCCAACCAAATCCGCAGGATCCGACACTAAGTCCCGTCCCGGCAAAGGGTTTGCCTGGAAGTGGATTTTTTCGGTCGGTCTTATCCTGGGCTTATACGTGTTGATCCGAAATTATACTTACGTGAGTCAAGGCATGTTAAAGCCGAACTTTCGCCTCATCCATCAAGCTTACGATTTTAACTTTCTGGAGTTGCCGCTTACATTGCTGGGCATGGCTGTTTTAATGACAGGCGGAGCGGCTGTATGGCAGGCGGCGCGCAAAAGTCTGTTCTTCATCTCGATCGTGTTTGTTTTCTTTGCCGTTGATCTGTTTGCGGTGCGTTATTACATCACTTTTGTGGAGCCGCAGAAACTGGTTGTGCATACGGTTCGTCTGGAGACGGCAAAGCTGACAAAGCCGGTACGCATCGTGCACATCTCGGATATACAATCCGGTGGCATTACCCGATATGAGCGTAAAGTATTTGAACGGATCCGGGCGTTGCAGGTGGATCTCATTCTGAATACCGGAGATTTTCTTCAGACTGTGCCACCGGCTACTTTTGAGTCGGAGTTTCCAAAGCTCCTGAAGTTAATCAAAGACGTTAATCCGCGGTTTGGCACCTATGCAGTTTTTGGTGATACTGAGCGCGAACTCTATAGTGTAGATCCGGAGCAATTGGCGCCTTTGCAAATGCTTTCGTCAAGATCGGTACGGATCGATACCGGAGGTGGTGAAGTCGATTTATACGGACTGAGCCTATATCAATCAAAAAACAAGGAGTGGGCCATTCGTGCAGTGGACATGTGGCTGACGCAGCCTGGAGTGAGTGCGTTCCGCATACTGCTTGGGCATGCTCCGGATTTTGCTCTTGGAATGAGTGACAAGCAGATCGATCTCTGTCTTGCCGGACACACGCATGGGGGACAGGTGAGGCTGCTTGGATATGGGCCTCTGGTGATTGATAGTGAGGTGCCCAGGGAGTGGGCCCGTGGTTTTAGGAATATAGGCATTCCGTATTTGAATGTGTCTGCGGGAGCGGGATCCAATCGCTATGAGGGATTGCCGCCGATTCGTCTGAATTGTCCAACGGAGATAACGCTGATCGAGCTTGTGCCCGTTAAACGTTGAATGTTCAGGGATCTGCTTTTTTCGAATCCTCTATGGCCAGGATAGAGTCGAGCTTCAATCCGGTCATTTTTTGAATGCCTGAAAGCAGTATCCATAAAATTGCAGTTGTGATCACGAGACTAGGGATGACGATCACGATCCAGCTCCAGGCCATCATTTTGCTGACTTCAGCGTTAAAGGCGTCGGTGCCGCTTGGGCTGACAACAATCAGACTTGCCAGTATGTAATTCAAAAGGCTGCTCAGGAGAAACGAAAAGGCGAGCAGCCAGGTGCATTTTTCCAGTAGTTTATCAAATGTAGATTCTTTGCCATGTAATTGGAGCGCTTCATGCACTTTATCCACATGAATAATTTCCGGGTTGTAAAGCAGTGTGCGGATCAACGGCCATGGGGTTTTAATTGAGATGACAACAGCAAGGCCCAGAAAAAACGGAATGGCTGCTTCCTTGATTGCAAACCATTCGGTTGGGATTTCCAGAATGCCGATTCCACCTGTTAGAAGAACACTGATCAGGCCTATGATGGAAAACAGGTTGTACTTTGAACGTTTGTAGTAATCGTACACGAAATAGGCGATGGGAAAGATCAGGGCAATGATCAGGATGGCTGCCGCAACATTGTCAAAATAGGGTTCGAGATACTTGCCGAAGAACTTCTGGCCTTTGTTTAACATAAGGATGGGTATTAATATGTTAAATCCAATGTTTAGGAAGACGTTCTCTTTTTGGGCTGTTGATGGACTTGTCCGAGTAGAATTTTGCATATTTGCTGTGGTGCTGTGGTGCTGGGTTGCTGTTTGGTCATTAAATTGCCTAGATTTCTATGAGTTATGTCAAATGCAAGTTCTATTCGCTGCCTGATTACTGCGGGGCCTACCCGTGAACATATCGATCCTGTGCGGTTCCTGAGCAACCCGTCCACGGGAAAAATGGGTTACGCGCTTGCGGATGCAGCCGTTGCTCAAGGTTGGACTGTTGATCTGGTCGCCGGTCCTGTGGCCCTTGAAGAACCGGAGAATGTGGTCCTCTATCCTGTGGTCAGTGCGGATGAGATGTTTCATCAGGTGGACGCTCTGTTTGATGTCTGCGATGTTTTAATCATGACTGCAGCAGTGAGCGACTTTCGTCCGGTAAAGCAACACCCCCGCAAGGAAAAGAAGGAGCAGGCGTCTCTGACGATCGAATTTGAGCGAACCGTCGACATTTTAAAAACGATGACTGAGCGCAAGCAGCATCAGATTGTTGTGGGATTTGCCGCTGAAACAGATCATGTCGAAGAATACGCGCGCAGGAAGCTCTTCGAAAAACGCTGTGACTGGATCGTTGCCAATAAAGTTGGCGAGGTGGGTGCAGGGTTTGCAGCAAATACAAATACGGTGACACTGATTGGAGCAGGAGGTGAATCTGTTAAGCTAGGCCCGGCTCCGAAAAATGAGATTGCCCGGGAATTGATCGATAAAATCGCATTGAGTCTGTCGTAGGACTTAATGCGACTCTCAAACTTTTGTATTGGATCGCCATTCTTTATGAGTTCTGGCTCAAGTTCTGGAGGATTCTATAGCTAAGCCTAAAATTATTTGAACAGATTGTGCATCGGGTAGCGCCGCACCGTCTCGGTGCGCACCAGCGTCGTG
>CAZTSB010000063.1:0-9063 GCA_964616435.1 uncultured Puniceicoccaceae bacterium
GGTAGAAGTTAGTGCTTCCTCTACAACAGATTGTATCTCTTCCATGCCCCGCCACTATGGCGATGCATGGAATCCGCATAAAGTTACATTGGTTCGTAGTTTAGAAAAGACTCCACCGCTCAACTCACGGATTTAGGTTAATAGAAATTTGTCGGGGTTTGAATGGCATGATCTAATTTCTGTAAGGTTCTTTTGTGAGGACTTTTCTGAAGGAGAGATCCAATTCAAGGAAATCTTCATTAAACACTGAAAGAGCTAATCAGCTAGTATTCACAACTCCGTAGGCCCCGCCTACTCCGTGTGAAACTTCTACGTTAGTTAAAGAATGGCGAAAATAATTGTAGTCTTTTTTATAGCATTCCTTGTCGGGACGTTAATATGGGCTAACTACCCGATTGAGCAACTTTATGATTCGACTAAGACTGACCATATTGTTGTAGAAAAGAAAGATCGGAAAATGACCTTATATCATAATGGCAGGATACTTAAATCATATGACATATCGCTTGGGCGAAGCCCAATTGGCGCAAAAGAGAAAGAGGGAGATAAGAAAACTCCAGAAGGAATCTACAACATAATTGAGCACTTTGAACCAAGCGCGTTTCATCGGTCGTTGAGAATTTCCTATCCCAGTAAAATTGACATTCAAAGAGCTGAAAAAGAAGGCGTTTCAGCAGGAGCAGATATCATGATACATGGTATGCGTAATGGGCTTGGAATAGTAGGGAAAATGCACCTTTGGTTCGATTGGACTGCTGGTTGTATTGCAGTAACCAATCAAGAAATTGAAGAGCTTTGGAGAGTGGTTCCAGATGGAATTGAAATTGAAATCAAACCATAGCCAATCGAGTAGCGAAGGGCATTAACATTAACTCCCCCCCGCTCGCCCGCTATCTGCGCCTCCTATGACGTTCTTGTTCATCGGCTCGTCGGTTGTTATTCTCGCTTTGCTCGTTGAGGTGTCGTCATTACATTCCTCGGTAGATCCACATTGCTTCCCCACAAAACCTCACGATTTTGCAGTTGTGCTTCTCTAGTGATTGAGTTGGTATTCAAGTCTCATGAAAAAAGAATTTAATGTAGTTATTGAAAAAGATACGGAAGGCTATCTTGTTGCAAGTGTGCCGGATTTACCAGGATGTCATACTCAAGCAAAGAGTCTTGATAAATTACTGGAAAGAGTAAAAGAAGCCATTGAACTATGCCTGGAAGAATATGACCTAGTTGATGAACCCAGTGAGTTTATGGGAATTCAAAAAGTTGCTGTCGAGGCATGAGTATTAAATACCCAAAACTGACTGGAAAAGAGTTGATCAAGATACTTGCGAAGCATGGATTTGAAGTTTCGAGAATTCGCGGCAGCCATCATTTTTTGAAACACTCTGATGGCAGAGCAACTGTAGTTCCAGTTCATCGAGGTGAATCCATCGGCCCAGGATTATTAAGTAAAATCTCCAAGGATACTGAAGTTGAGATCAAGGATATGAAGAAATAGCACAACCGGGTAGCGAGGGGCATTAACTCCCCCGCTCGACCGCTATCTTCGCCTTCTATGGCGTTCTTGTTCATCGGCTCGTCGGTTTCGATCCCCGCTTCTTTCAGACCAAGCCTCATGACTTCACCCTTTCGCTTCTCTAGTGATTCAGTTGTTATTCAGGTATCTAACAATGGACTTTCACCCTATTAGTTTATCAACATGCCAGGCATACCCAGTCAGTTGAAATACTTGCAACAATTCCGTATTGGTGCCACATTGATGCCATGAACATAACAATTAAAGATGTCCCTAAAAAGTTACATGGTATTCTCAAAAAAAGGGCTGAAAGTCATGGACGCAGTTTAAACAAAGAAGTCTTAGCAATACTTGAGGGAACCCTTAATCCTTCTAAAACTAGCCCTGTAGATCTTTTGACACGAATTGAGGAGCGTAGAAATCGCCTCCCCTACATTGTTCGAGATGGAGACTTGCAGACGATTATTAAGGAAGGTCGTTGATGATAGTTGTAGATACAAACGTCATAACCTACATGATACTAAAAGGTGATTTTTCGAAAGATTGTGGTGACCTATTTATTCAGGATTCTGATTGGGTCGCACCACGTCTTTGGAGAGACGAAGTTTCAAACGTTCTTGTTACTTACGAAAGAAAAGGTTTGTTGTCGCGTGAAGAAGCTTTGTTAGCTTTTGTCGACGCTGAAGCAATAATGAGAGCAAACGATTTTGATGTAAAAATCGAAAGAGTATTAGCAGTAGCAAAGGAAACCGGATGCAGTGGCTACGATTCTCAGTATATAGCACTTGCCCAAGACTTGGGGCTGAATCTCTACACATACGATCGAAAAATTCTTGCAAGTGTTCCATCAATTGCCAGCGAACCAAAGTTCGAAATCGAGTAGCAAAGGGCATTAACTCCCACCGCTCGCCCGCCATCTGCGTCTCCTCTAACGTTGAAAATAGCAATCAAATGAATGATCTTTATACACAAATAGTAACCGTCTTTTTAGGCTTTTTTGCAATAATGAACCCTATTGCGAATACTGCAGCCTTTGCTGGTCTGACAGGAGGTAAAAGTAAGGCAGAGCAAATTAAAATTGCAGCAAAAGCCTTGGTTATCACATTTTTTGTGATTACATCTTTTGCCATACTGGGAAAAGCGATCTTTCATTTATTTGGTATCACCATTTCTGCATTGAGGATAACTGGAGGAATTTTGGTATTTCTTGTCGGTTACCACATGCTTAACGGACATGGTTCCAAGTTGCATTCCACTGAAAGTAATGAAGACGCTGATATAGCGGTGTCACCTTTAGCTGTTCCTCTTCTTGCTGGTCCTGGAACCATTGCAACTGCAATGAATTATTCTTCGTCGGTGGAGATAACGGGAACATTAATCACTATATCTGTCTTTGCAGTTATATGCGCCGTGACTTTTTTCTGTTTTATTTTTAGTTCAAACATTTTGACAGTAATAGGCAAAAGTGGGCTTGATATTGTCACTCGACTAATGGGGTTAATCCTCGCGGTCATAGGAACGCAAATGTTGATTACTGGGGTGACCGCCGTTGTCAGCAGTATGAACTAGGAAGAGAATGAAGAAAATCACCTCAAAAAGAAGTGATCACTGGATACACCAAAACAGCGAATCGGGTCGCGAAAAGCATTAACTCCCTCCGGCACACACTAGTCACGGTAGTCGACGTTCTGTAAAAAATAATTGCGCTCTAGAATTTGGATAGCATTAATGTAAACATGAAAACTTACACCGCTATTGTAGAAAAATGTAAGGATACAAATCTGTACGTAGGTTACATCCCGGGTTTCTCCGGTGCGCATTCGCAAGGTGAAACTGTAGATGAGTTAACACGTAACCTGGAAGAAGTAATATCCATGCTTCTTGAAGATGGGGAGCCAACACTTGAAGGTGAATTTGTTGGAACTCATCTGGTATCCGTTTAATATGGGCAATATTCCAGTACTCAAGCCACAAGAAGTCATCAAGATACTTGAAGACATTGGATTTGTTGAAGTTCGACAGAGAGGCTCACACAAGCAGTTTAGACATGAGGATGGGAGAGCTACTACTGTACCGCTGCATAAAGGAAGGGATATTTCTCCTCCACTGCTGCGCAAAATAGCCTCAGATATTCACCTAACAGTAGAAGAATTCCTAAGTCATCGGTGAAATGAACAAAACACAGAATCGGGTAGTATTCATAACTCCGTAGGTTGCGCCTACTGCGTGTGAAACTTCTACGTTGAAATAAAAGGAAACAAACCTAATGCAAAATTTCTCAATCTTAATTATAATAACGATCTTTGTTTTTGGATGTACAACATCGAACAGATCAATTTCTCAATATCAGCATGGATATAATACTTCGTACCGTGGAGAAATATCCCAATTAAATTTCATAAAAGAAATATCTATTAGCAAAGCAACTGGATCGAATACACCGATTTATATATCAGAAGAGGAAAGAGTTATGGTGATGCAATCAGGACAATTACATCCTGACTCATCATTGCTTGTTCACTTGGATACCGAATGTAACGCAATCCCTATTTCAGGTATCCCAGAAAAAAACAAAGATTTAGTGCCTAATGTAACTCTACTTGATGCAGCCAGGGCTGGTGGCGTTACCAAGATTATGGCGTATTGGGGAAATGTTGAAACATCCATCAAGCCGAAACACAGCAAGATGGTTTCATGGATTCCTATTGCAGGCTATTATGTTCCAGACGAAAGCCAAAAAATGAGAGTGACTATTTCTGCTATCGTCTCAGATGTTTCTTCAGGAAGATGGTTTAATTTTACCGCTCATTCAAGCGAGACTGAGATTTCCCACTCTATCTACACTGCTCGCAGAAAAGACAGTGAGCAGGTTGAAAAACTTAAAGCTGAAGCATATGAAAATATTGTTCAGCAACTTACTAAAAAATAGTAGAAGGCATCTAATCACTAATTTCAGGCCATATCACACGTTTGGCACAGATGCTTTGGAATTTGAAATTGCTTTCGCCCTCCGTGTCAGAACTACACAGAACCGACAAACTCCAGCGTGCCGTCATCCTTTAAGCGGCGGTAATAGCAACCGGAACGCGCAATCCCATCCTTGTCTTTAGTATGGCAGGCGCCCTGTCCCGCTGGAGTCACAAGGTACAAAATTGAATTTTGCTCACAATTGACACGAATCTCGTCAATTTTCAGGAAATCGCCACTCGTTTTTCCTTTGATCCAAAGCTCATTCCGACTCGTACTCCAAAAAGTGGCCATCCCGGTCTCACGAGCGGTCTTCAATGCAAGTTCATTTGCATAACCCAGGATTAATACTTCACCGGTCTTGGAATTCTGCGCAATCGCAGGAATCACGTCCGCATCGTGGCCAGCGACTTTACGCAATTTGGTAAAATCGAGCTTCAGCACTACCCCTTCTTCCAGTTCTTTATTTGCCATTTGAAAATCCTGTACACGACTTCTTTTCCTTTTTCAAGTTGAGTCTGGTATTTAACCTAAAAAAGGAGTTAGGAGCTAGAAGTTAGGAGTTAGTTCCTGATCAACAAAGGTTTTTGGATTTAAATCATATCGCCATTTTGGCGAGAAGGCCGAATAGCTTAAAAACCTGATTACAAAATACTAACTTCTAACTTCTGATTTCTAACTTCTGAATTAAGGTTTAAAGGCACACGTAATGTGCATTAAAATAAATATATGTTTCGAAACCTGTTTTTTCTTTTCATTCCTGATTGGCAGTCCATCTTAATGGCATTGATTAAGTGAAAACACTAAGTGTACTCAAAAATCCATGAATGCAGTTACACCCTCTCGTATTGAAATACTTTCCGATGCCGCAAACGAAGCTCGCGGGCTTGCAATTGATGCCGTGCACGCCTGTAGCTCAGGCCATTTGGGTCTACCACTTGGTTGCGCAGAAATCGGAGCAGTCCTTTTCGGCGACGATGGTTTGCGCTACCATCCGGCAGAGCCCAAGTGGCTCAATCGCGACCGTTTCATACTTTCTGCCGGACATGGCTCGATGTTTATTTACACATGGCTGCACATTGCCGGATACGATCTATCCATTGAAGAACTCAAAAACTTCCGGCAGCTTGGATCACACACTCCGGGCCATCCGGAATTTGGCGATACTGTCGGCATCGAGGCGACTACTGGGCCACTGGGGCAGGGCGTCGGCAATGCCGTGGGCTATGCACTCTCCGGAAAACGTGCGGCTGCAAAATTCAACACGGAAGAGCACACTTTATTTGATCATCATGTCATTGCACTATGCGGTGATGGTTGCCTTCAGGAAGGCATTGCAAGGGAAGCCATTGCATTTGCTGGACACAATAAAATCGACAACCTGATTCTTATTTACGACTCCAATGACGTCACCCTGGATGCAATGGCATTACAGACACAAAGCGAGGATGCAGAAACGTATTTTACATCGCAGAACTGGGATGCCGTCACCATCGACGGTCATAATTTAATTGCTGTCAAAGATGCAATTGCACACGCCAAGTCCAACGACAACGGCAAACCAAAGGTAATCATTGCAAAGACCCTGATCGCCAAAGGCATCCCCGAAGTCGCCGGAACTGCCAAAGGACACGGAGAGGGCGGCGCCAAGTTTGCCAGCGAAGCCCGCAAAGGTCTGGGTCTTCCGGAAGAAACCTTTTACGTATCGAAAGTCACTCGCGACTATTTCCAAAAACAAGCCGAGTATGGAAAAGCGGCCTTTTCCGAGTGGAACGCCACCTATGCGGCCTGGAGGGCGGCAAACCCAGAACTGGCCGACGAGTTGCAGGCATCACTCAACGGCGACATTCCCGCAGACCTGATGAACCGAATTCCGGAATTTGACTCTCAGACAAATGCCGCAACACGTGCTTCAGGTGGAGTCGTCATGCAAACAATTGCCAAAGAAGCGCCTCAATTGATTACCGGATCGGCAGATCTCTTCGGCTCCACTAAAAACTACATTAAGGAAAGTAGTGACTTTTCTGCTCAAAATCTAACCGGTCGCAATATCTGGTTTGGAATCCGCGAACACGCCATGGGCTCCATTTGCAATGGAATTGCCTACGATGGTATCTTTCGTGCAAGCGGAGCAACTTTTCTTGTTTTCGCCGACTATCTGCGCCCGGCAATTCGACTGGCAAGCATCGCAAAATTGCCGGTGACGTACATTTTCACTCATGATTCGGTTGGTGTCGGCGAAGATGGCCCCACACACCAACCCGTTGAAACAGTGAGCAGTCTGAGGATTATCCCGAATCTGGATGTGATCCGCCCCTCCGATGCTGAAGAAACCGCAGCTGCATTTGCAGCAGCCATGCTGCGTCAGGAGGGTCCAACGGCGCTCATCCTAACACGCCAGTCAGTTCCCGCAAATGATTCTCTCAGCGCGGCCGATCGACGTGAAGGAACGCTAAAAGGCGGCTATATTGTAAAAAAAGAAATCGGAGAGCTGAAGCTTATCCTGATGGCAACCGGATCCGAAGTACAGCATGCTCTTGAAGCTGCCGAAAAAATTGGCGAAGGTGTACGTGTTGTTTCAATGCCTTGCTTTGAACGCTTTGATCGCCAATCCCCGGATTACATTGAAAGTATTTTACCAGCCGGTTGCCCCAAACGTATTGCAGTGGAAGCAGGCGTCCCGGACACCTGGGGCAAGTACATTGGCCTGGAGGGAAAAACCATCTGCATCGATCGCTTTGGTCTCTCCGCACCGGGTAGTGTGGCTATGAACGAACTTGGAATTACTGCTGAAAATATCTTAACCACCGCAAAAGAGCTTATCTAAACCATGAATAAAAAAGCACTTGTCATTTTGCATCCCGGAGTTGAAGAGATTGAAGCCGTCACGCCAATCGATCTTCTTACACGTGCCGGCATCATTGTAGTACAGGCCGCACTTGGCGAAACGCTGAGCATAAACGGCAAGAGTGGAATTATCTTACAGGCAAGCCACCATTTGGATGATGTAGCCAGTGAATCGTTTGATGCCGTAATACTTCCCGGAGGTCCCGGCATTAATGAAATCCGCAGGCACCCAATCATTTGTAAGCTTCTGGAACAGCAAAAAGCAGCCAATCGCCTTATCGGCTGCATCTGTGCAGCGCCCCTGCTCCTTCTGGATGCCGGTCTGATTGAAAACCTGCGCTACACTTGCTACCCCAGTGTCAAAGACGAACTGCCGGACGCGCTTGAAGATCCGGTTGTCGAGGATGGCTCCGTTATCACTTCACGGGGACCCGGCACGGCAACCGAATTCAGCCTGCAAATAATCCGTGCATTGATTGATGACGCTACTGCCGGAAAAGTCGCAGAGTCTATTTGCTATTATAAATAGGCTTGATTAGTTTATAGCATTTAAGGCTTTTTGAACGTTCCGAATGTCTGAAATCGAATGATACGTACTCTACAGCTTCAAAACTTTCGTGGAATTGAATTCGTCAAGTTCGACGATCTGGCTCTTGTGAACATTATCGTAGGTGGCAACAATACAGGTAAAACTTCGATACTGGAAGCTTTGATGATGCTGTATGGCAATCAACAGCAACTAAAAGAACTCCCGCAAACATTTCGTCAAAGCCCGAATAAGGATAAAGACGAATGGACAAACTTCTGGCAAAGGCTTGTTAGAGAGAAGAATTACGAGGGGTTTAGTATCCGAAGTGATACTACAGCTATCTGTGGAAAAAAAGATACTTTAAACGATTCTGATTCAGATGCTCCAAACACTAGAGGTTTTGCTTCATTTTACAGATGGCCTGTGAAAGATGAACAATTACATATCTTTGACGACTCATTTGATGAAACACTTTCAAACTACAGGCCACTTATACAGATTAAGGATTCCTTGAATGGCGAAATAAGCGATTACGATTCTGTTAGTAAACTCAAACTTGCCATTCTTTCAACGATTCAACCGGATCCAAAATACACATCGGAACTCTTCAATCAAATTGCTCCATTAAACCCTGATAATGAAACAAAACTTGAAGCGCTATTGCGCGAAGCAATTGAACCTCGACTAAAACGTTTACGCTACGCAAAATTAGAAGGTACGACCGAGCATCTGGTATATGTTGATTTAGGCTCAGGACCAATGATTCCTTTTACGCAAATGGGACAAGCATTTGCTCGAGCTTTGCACATTTACTGTGAGATTTTCGCAAATCAACCTGACATTCTGCTAATCGATGAAATTGAAAATGGCTTGTACTATGAAGGTCTCGAAGACTTCTGGAAAGGACTCTTTACAGTACTAAAAGACCAAAACGTTCAATTATTCGCTACGACTCATAGCCGAGAATGTATGGAAGCTGCTTCAAAAGCCGATATAGCTAATGGCATGGAATCCATGCTACGCTTCCTAAGATTGGACAGTCACATTGATTTGGGCAAAATAATCGGTACGAGTTTCGATAGCAATATCATGACACACGCGATTGAATTTGGTCAGGAAATGCGATGAACGATAGTTCGAAGAAATACGGTCTCATTTTAGGTGAGGGCAAAGATGACGTTGCTGTCCTGAAAAAAATCACTCCGGA
>CAZTSB010000064.1:0-34976 GCA_964616435.1 uncultured Puniceicoccaceae bacterium
CGTAGTTTGCGTCGCGATATGAATCTGACCTCGATTGCTGATAAGAAAGCATTTGGTAAAAATATTTTTCTTTTTGGCCAGTGTATGGAGGGGACTCAATTCTATGGATTGTTTGGTATGGTGCTTTCACTTTACCGTCAAAACAAGTTCCCGGGCATCGGCCAGATGTTCCGTTATACCTTGCGCGACGAATCCAATCACATCGAGTTGTTGCGTAATCTGTTCATGGATCTGGTTGCTGAAAATCCGGAAGTCTGGACGGAAGACTATCGCGAAGAACTACGCGATCTGATGCGTGAAGCAGTTGCTCTTGAGAATGAGTTTATTCGCGATTGTCTGCCGGTAAATGCAGTTGGGTTAAGTGCAGATGAATTTTGCCGGTACATTGATTACATTGCGGATCGCCGTCTGGAAGGCGTTGGGCTGGAACCGCTCAACCATGGCGTCTCGAATCCATTCCCATGGCTTGCTGAGATGATGGATATCAAGAAGGAACAAAATTTCTTCGAAGGCCGTGTAACTGAGTATCAGAAAGCATCTGCTTTGGGGCAAGTCGACGACGACGAACTCTAAGAGCAGCGTCTCAATTTAGAATGAAAATGCCTGGTTTTGCAGGCACGCCGATATCTGCAAAAATGCCGGGCATGCTCCTATTTTCAAGTAACCACTTTGTCACCTAATGACTTCAACCTAAACTAAACCTGATGATCCAAAAAATCTCCTTTGAAGAAGACCTTGAACTCAAGCGTTACGTATCTACGCCAAAAGACAAAAAGCCTCGCTTTGACTGGGCTGCGGTCATTGCTGAGAATCGACTGCAACATCCCGAAATCAAAATTGAAGCAGAAGATGGTGAGCGCGACTTTGACCTTGCAGAAATTGCTGATACGATCGGTGAGGCTTTGACTGATTTGCTGCTTGCGCGCCAGGAAGACGAGATTTTTACGGATGTAAACCAGAAGTTTGTCGCGAGTGTTGCAGAAAATGTTGGTCAGGTACTTGCCAGGTCAATTGAGCAGGGCAGGGCGTTAAAGTTGTCGTCCCACGATATTCATCTCCTGATCGAGAAAGCCTTGATCGAAAACGACGCGCATGATGTGGCTAAAAGTCTGGTTTTTGGTCGCACCAATGGACGGGAAATTGAGCGTCCGCCGGTTTCCATCCGTCTGATCCGCCGAAACAATCAGGTAGTTCCCTGGAATGAAGCGAAAATCGAAGTAGCCGTCCGCAAGGCCTTTTTGTCACTTCAAAAGGATTCAAGCCCTGCCATGGATATAGCCCGTGCGGTTACGGATCGCCTGAATTCGGCAGGGCAGGCATTCATTAATATCGAAGACGTGCAAGATACCGTCCAGGAAGAGTTGATGCGACAGGGATATTTTAAAGCCGCAGAGGCTTATATTCTCTATCGTGCGCATCGCTCACGTTTGCGCCAGGAGAGCGCTATGGCAACTCCTGATGAAGTAACGCAGGAGTCAATGATCGTCGTTACTGAGGAAAGTGGCGACAATACCTTCTGGGACGGTGTTGATCTGAAACGGCGCATAGAATTCGCATCCATCGGCCTGAATCTGAACCTTAGCGCAGAGGAAATTGAGGTGGAATTGCGTCGATCGCTCTATTCCGAGATGACTCGTTCGGATCTCAAAAAAACAATCATCCTTAATGCAAAGACGCTTATTGAGCGCGATGCGGATTTTTCCCTGTTTGCCGGACGCATTTTGCTTACCTATATTTATGAAGAAGTCCTCGACTGGAACATTGTAAGTAACAGCGTAGAGCAACTCAAAAAGGCCCATCACCGCGGCCTCAAAAAATATCTGAAACGTGCCGTTGAGATTGGCCGTCTTGATCCGAAGATACTTGAGTTTGATCTGGATCAGCTTGGGGCTGCCATGGATCCATCTGCCGACCTTGATTTCGATTACCTGGGCGTGCAAACTCTGTATGATCGTTACCTGATTATTGATAAAACGGGAAAAAAACATCGTCATCTTGAAGTGCCGCAATTTTTCTGGATGCGGGTGTCCATGGGACTATTTCACCATGAAAAAGACAATCGTGAGGAGCACGCAATTCGTCTCTACAATCTTTACAAAAGCCGTCGGTTCTGCTCATCCACCCCAACATTGTTCAACGCAGGCACGCTGCATTCTCAGTTATCTTCATGTTATCTTTACAAGGTCGATGATAGCATTGAATCGATTATGCATCGTGGGATTGCAGACAATGCGTTCCTTTCCAAATGGGCCGGTGGGCTCGGTGGCTCTTGGACAGCAGTTCGCGGTACCGGTGGCTTTATCAAAGGAACTAATGGCGAAAGTCAGGGCGTTATCCCATTTCTTAAATTGCACAATGACCAACTAGTTGCTGTTAATCAGGGAGGCAAACGTCGTGGTTCAGGCTGTGCATACCTGGAAACCTGGCACAACGATATTGCTGACTTCCTGGAATTGCGCAAAAATGTCGGTGATGACCGTCGTCGCACACATGACATGAATACTGCAAACTGGATTCCGGATCTGTTCATGAAGCGCATGGAAGCACGCGAAGAGTGGACACTCTTCCGTTCTAATGAAGTGCCCGATCTGCATGATCTTTATGGTAAGGCCTTTGAAGACCGCTACATTGAGTACGAAGCAATGGCTGAGCGTGGTGAAATCTTCGGGCGGAAGATGCCGGCGATTGACATGTGGAAGTCCATGCTGCGAATGATTTTTGAAACCGGACATCCTTGGATAACCTTTAAAGATCCCTGCAATATTCGCAGTCCACAGGATCATGCCGGGGTGATTCATAGTTCGAATCTATGTACTGAGATTACACTCAACACCGACAAGGAAGAGACTGCGGTTTGTAACCTCGGCTCTATCGTTCTGGACTCTCACCTTGACGTAGATGGCAATCTGGACCACGAGAAACTGCGTGAGACTGTTAACATTGCTGTGCGGGCGCTGGATAATGTAATCGATATCAACTTTTATCCAACAAAAGCAGCGGAGACTGCCAACCGCCGTCATCGTCCGATCGGCCTCGGAGTGATGGGTTTGCAAAACACACTTTACAAAAAAGGCATCGCATTTGCTTCCCAGGCAGCTGTTGAATTTAACGATGAGTTCATGGAAGCGATAGCTTACTATGCCTATGAGGCCTCCAGCGATCTGGCTGAAGAGCGTGGAACCTACAGTACCTACAAGGATTCCAAGTGGGATCGCGGCCTGATGCCTCAGGATACCGTCGATCTTCTCGAAGAACAGCGCGGCGTTAAAATCGAAGTGCCACGTGCCGGTAAAATGGACTGGAAACCATTGCGCGAGAAAATAGCCAAAAATGGTATGCGTAATTCAAACGTGCTCGCGATTGCCCCGACGGCGACGATCTCGAACATTATGGGCACGACACCCTGCATCGAGCCGACGTACAAAAACCTCTTTGTGAAGAGCAACCTTTCCGGTGATTTCATTGTACTGAATCGCCATTTGGTTAATGACCTGAAGGAAAATGGCCTCTGGACAGCAGACATGCTGGATCAACTTAAATACTTTGATGGCGAGCTGGACTCAATCGAAAACATCCCTGAGGACATCCGCGAGAAGTACAGAACCGCGTTTACCATCGACTACAAGTATTTCATCGACGCTGCCGCACGTCGTCAGAAGTGGATTGACCAGTCGCAGTCAGTGAATCTCTTCCTCGCAGAGGCGGACATCAAAACACTTTCACACATGTATCGTGATGCCTGGCACAAAGGTCTCAAGACCACGTATTATTTGCGTACGTTGGGCGCTTCCAATATTGAGAAAGCGACCGTCAGCGTGAAAAAAGAGATACGAGGTCGTGTTGGTCAATCAGATGCTGAAGCGGCAACGCCTAAGAAGCAGTTTACCGCGGCTGAGGCACAGGCCTGTTCACTAGATGCCATGCTCAACGGCGGTGAATGTGAAGCGTGTCAGTAGGGCGACCGTATGGATTTCTTTGAGATCAAGTGTAGCTCTTCTGGTTAGAATGTATCCTGACATTTACCTCCATCCCTCAGACTCACGTTGATCAAGAAGCTTCATGTCCTTCTCAAAATCACCGGCAAACTTACCGTTCCCACGGTCGTCTGTCATCAATCGGTTGCACGGGAACGGATTGAATACGTACGCCGACGAGAGCAGGGTGATGGCGTAGCTTTTTGTAGTTCTTGCTGGTGATTTTGAATGTCAGCGACTGTGCTATCTCGGCATCGACTATCTGATCATCAACCAGAAAGCCCAGGCCAGTACGCGTGAAGCCGTGCTCCGAATCGATTATTTCGCGAAGTGATTGTATGAATTCAGTCGTCTTGTCGTGGTGCGGATCGAGAATAAAATTCACGCCCTGAATAATTCTCGGGATCGATTGCTCCAGGTCGAAGACTTCATGAGCGACCAGACCGGCTTCACCGTTGCGGCGATTGATCTGGCCATGGATTAGCGCTAGCTTGCCTTCTTCCAGTCGTGAGCCGTTTTTTTCGTAGGGTTCGGGAAACATGATGAGTTCGTAAGCGTGTGTGACCGTAGCCAGATTGAAAACAGCCATCTGTCGACTGTCTTTGCGTGTGTATTTGATCTGAAGATTGCTGATAATTCCACAGAGCCGGTAGGTGGTACGGTCGTCAAACTGGGTAAGTTCATCTGGACTCGTGAAGGTGTCGATTGCAGTGTCCAGACCGGCAAAAGCGTCCATCGGGTGTCCGGAAATATATACGCCGAGTAGCTCCCTTTCGTAGCGTAGCTTTTCAGTGATTAGCATTTCGGGGACTGCTTTTTGCTGACCGTTTGTGTTGAGCTGCCGATTATTGGACTGTGTGTCGTCAAAGTCCATCATTTCAAAGAGTGAACTTTGACCGGATTCACGATCGCGGCGTTTACTTTCAGCTTCCGCAAGTTCAGCATCCAGCGAATCCAGCAGTTCAGCGCGATCCTGACCCAGTGAATCAAAGGCTCCGGTTTTAATCAGCGCCTCAATCACACGACGGTTGACTGCTTTGTCTGCCTGACGAACGATAAAATCAGTAAAGCTTTCGTAAGAGCCGTTGCTTTCACGCTCTTCGATAATCAGTTTTGCAGCACCTTCACCGACGCCTTTGATTGCCGCCATGCCAAAACGAATGCTGCCGTCTCCCTCGGTAATGATTGGTGTGAAGGTGGCGCCGGAATCGTTGATGTCGGGATTGAGCACAGGCACGTTCATGGCGTTACATTCATCTAACAGGTGCGAAATTTTATCAGCATTGCCCTGCTCGGATGTTAGCACTGCGGACATGAATTCAACCGGATAATTTGCCTTCAGATAAGCCGTTCGATAGCTGAGCATGGCATAGGCAGCAGAGTGCGATTTGTTGAAGCCATACTGGGCAAATTTCTCCAGCAGCGCAAAGATCGCCGTGGCAGTTTTTATATCGATATCATTGGTCTTGCGCGCTCCGTCGATGAAGACCTGCTTCTGCTCATCCATAACGGATTTAATCTTCTTGCCCATGGCGCGGCGGAGGATGTCGGCTCCGCCAAGTGTATAACCGGCAATGATTCGCGCCGACTCCATTACCTGCTCCTGATAGACGAGTACGCCATAGGTCTCCTGTACCAGTTCTTTCAGGAGTGGGTGGGGTACCTGAATGGTCGAGGGATTTTTTTTGCCTTCAATGAACTGAGGAATGAATTGCATCGGGCCGGGTCGATAGAGGGCAATTAAGGCGATGATTTCTTCAAATGAGCTGAGGCCGATCTGACGGCAAAGTTGTTGCATGCCGCCAGATTCCAGTTGAAAGACAGCAGTGGTGCGGCCGCTGTTGAGTAGATCGAAGGTGGCTTTGTCATTGAGTGGTACCTGTTCGATTTCAAATTCCGGCATTGAGCGGGTTTTGCGAACATAGGTCTGTGCATCATCAATAACCGTAAGTGTTTTTAGCCCCAGAAAGTCCATTTTTAGCAGACCGAGATCTTCGCTGGGTCCCTTCGGGTACTGCGTGGTGAGGTCGCCTTCCTGCAAGGTGACCGGGATCAGATTGGTAATATCCTGGTCGGCGATGATTACACCGCAGGCGTGCTTGCCGGTATTGCGGATCATGCCTTCGATCACGCGACCCTGATCGATAATTGTTTTTGCGACCTGACTTTTTGAAATCTCTGTCGATAGCTCGGGTGATTTCCTTACAGATTCATCGAGTGTAATATTCAACTCGTCAGGAATCATTTTAGCGATCCGGTTGGCTTCGGAAAATTCTAGGTCATTCACCCGGGCCAGGTCGCGCACAATCATTTTGGCGCCGAAGGTGCCGAAGGTGATGATATTTGCCACGCGGTCTTTGCCGTATTTATCACGCACGTAGTTGACGACTTCGTCGCGCCGCCGCATGCAGAAATCAACGTCGAAGTCCGGCGGTGAAACACGCTCCAGGTTGAGCATACGTTCAAAGAGCAAACCGAAGCTAAGTGGGTCGATATCGGTGATTTTCAGCACGTAAGCTACGATACATCCGGCGCCGGAGCCACGGCCCGGGCCAACGGGGATGCCTTGCTTGCGGGCCCAGTTGATAAAGTCCCAGACAATCAGGAAGTAGTCGACAAAGCCGGTGCCGGTGATGATGGCGAGTTCGTAATCAAGCTGTTCGCAGTAGCGTCTGTCATCGGCAGAGGCATTTTCCCAGTCAGCGCGACAGGCATCGTAATTAGTTCCGTAGCGTTCCTTCAGGCCCTGTTTGCAAAGCTCAAAGAGATACAGGCCATTCGCCTTATATTTCTGACGCTGAGCTTCGTCCAGTTCAATACGGTCGTGACCGTCACGAGTCAGAACCTCATTCTTTTTCTGAACATAGACATCTAGGATACGATCAAAATTTGTTTGATCGTCCTTTGTTTTCAACTCAACCGGACGTTCGTAGATTGGATAGTGGTTTTCACCAAACGGGAGTTTCACATCGCACATTTCGGCAACTGCTGAAGTATTGATGACGGCCTCGGGAATTTCGCTAAAGGCATGGTCCATCTCCTCGCGCGATTTCAGATAGAACTGATGTGAGTCGTAACGCATGCGTTTGTCATCACGGACTTTTGCACCAGTCTGGATGCAGAGCAGGGAATCATGCGGTTCCCAGTCGGTATTTTTGACATAGTGCACATCGTTGGTAGCCACGACTTTGAGGCCGAATTCGGTTGCGAGTTTAAGCAGGTCGGGGATGATGCGCCGCTGCTCTTCGATGCCGTGATCCATGATTTCGATGAAAAAATAGTCTTTGCCAAAGATCTCGATAAATCGGGCAGTTGCTTCACGTGCCTGGGTAAAATCTCCCTGAAGCAGGAATTGGGGAATGACTGCGGCCAGACATCCCGAGAATCCAATCAGACCTTCGCTGTGCTCAATCAGAGTCCGCATATCGGTGCGTGGATTGCGGTAAAAGCCTTGTGTATGGGCTTTGGAGACGATTTTACAGAGGTTCTGATAACCCTTGAAATTGCGAGCCAGCAAGCCCATGTGATGGGACTTTTGCTTCGAGCGCAGTTCGTTGGTTTCGGCCAGTTTATCTTCGTAAACGAGATAGATCTCACAGCCGAGGAGCGGTTTGATACCGTGTTTCTCGGCCTGCTTGAAAAAGCTGGTCAGGCCATACAGAACACCGTGGTCGGTGATGGACAGCGCTTTCATGCCCAGTTCAGCAGCACGCGCGCAAAGCTGATCCGTCCGTGAGCAACCGTCTAGCAGGCTGTGGTCGGTGTGGACGTGTAGATGGACAAACTCGCGGTCTTTTGCATGCATAAGCGAGTTATATTGAAAGTTGGGTGCGTTCTGTAAAAGTTAAAACGGAAAACTTATTAACAACGGAATCCTGTACATCTTATACCAAATCTAAGAAAGTCTGAAAGATTTACTCATTATCGAAATCCAAATCGTCATCGTACCCGAGCGTAGCGACATGACCAATCGCAATCGATTTGGATTGGTCTTTGTCACTTCGTTCGGGTACGATGAGGATTTCGACCTTGGATCCATAGTCTCAAACCTTCCTAGAGATGGTATAAGATGCGCCTGAGCTGCCTCGCTCCGCAGGAAATCATATTCGAAGTCAGCAGTGGGTTCATCTGCCGCTCGCGATTTCTTCAAATAAGTCGATCATCTTTTCTGCGGATTTGCCGCGGCCCATCAGTCCATCTATCTGACTTCGGTAATTCCGGGCAATGTTTACTCCGTTTATTGTCAGGTCAGTGATCTTCCATTTCTCTTCTCTTTCCTTGAGAATATACTCTGTGCGGGAACGTTGCCTGTCTCGATTGTTTACCGCCAATCCTGACCTTTCACGTCCCAGTACCCTTACCAGTACTTTTTCCTCTCCGGGCAACCAGACATACTCGGAGAGGGTAATCTTCTCGTTTTCAAAGCGCATCAGGTCGTCGATAATCCATCGTTGCAGGGTTGTCTTGAAAGCTGCGGAAAAGCGTTCGTTTTGTTCAGATGTCAGTTCTGATGCGTAAGGGCCTAGCGCTGTTCGGGTAATCGTCTTGAAATCAACGATGCTTTCGACAACTTGTGTCAGTTTTTCCCGTTTTATTTCAGTATCTATTTGCTGATCGTTTAACAAGGCATTGAAGCGGTCCAGTTTCTCACTGATTGTGATGTAGCCCTGATCCAAATCGACCGCGCACAGGCTATGAATCGCAAAGAATGCAACCAGTAGTCTTAGTACTTTCATGATATATCCGGTATGTATGGTGTGGTTTTGCTGATTTCAATTATTCGGTAAGTGTAATCACAACTTTGTCCAGTGTGCCGCTAAACGCATTGGTCCCTTTGTAAAGTTTTGATACCTGAGTGCCGGTATCGATGCCAATATCAAAGGTTTCGGCCAGCGAGTAAGTACTGCGGTGCATGTTTGGCATTTCGACGGTATCCTGCTGCTTGCCATTTATATAAAGCTCACCGATGCCGCTAAAGGGTTTGGTTGCTTTGAAGTCAAACTTGATATCGACATTGCCTTCCGGCAAGGTCTTTGACTCAAGGGTGTAAAATACGCCATCAAGAAAGTTGTAGTCGAAATAAACCCGGCCGCCCTTTATGAACATACAGTAGCCACCAGTCATACCGCCACAGGCAAGAATAACCCCTTCTTCACCGCCTTTCAGGTCGATGGTCGTTTCAATTTTGTGCGAACGTCCCTTGACCGGAGCGGAAGCTTTCTCAGCAATGCGCACGGCTCCGGGGGCGTAATAGATGAATTCTTTCTGATCGCCAAACAACACATCATTGACGGCATTGAGGCGTTTGATCATGTCATCATAGAGTGGATACACGTTGTATTTCCAGGCCTCTTCATCAAAAATCCTGATCAGTTCGGCGAGCTTCTCAGGGTTTTCCGTAGCCAGATCGTTGCTCTCCGAAAAGTCTTCGGCTACGTGATAAAGCTCCCAGACATCCTCTTCAAAGGGTGTTACCGAGTTTGTGACCCAGGGCATACGCTGACCGTGCAGAGAAACCGCTTTCCAGCCATCGACCCAGATGGCGCGATTACCAAACATCTCGTAGTATTGGCGTTTCTTTACATTGGGAGCTTCAGGGTTGTCGAAGGAATACAGCATCGACTTGCCGTCGAAAGGCTGTTGCTTCACCCCGTGATAGGTGTCGGGAAGATCGACTTTGGCAGCTTCCATAATGGTAGGCGCGACGTCCGAGATATGATGATACTGGCTGCGGATTTCACCCTTGGCTCGGATGCCGTTTGGCCAGTGTACGATTAGGGCATCGTGTTGGCCTCCGCGGTGTTCGCTTTGTTTGAAGTATTTAAATGGTGTGTTGCCTGCCATCGCCCAGCCGGCATGATAATGCGGGTAAGTGTTTTCGCGACCCCAGTCGGGGTAGGCCCGCCAATTCGACTCGAAGTCGGTCTGTAGACCATTTAGGACATAAGTCTCGTTGAACGTTCCGGCCAGACCGCCTTCGCCTGAGGCGCCATTGTCGGCGGTCACGAAAATGAGTGTGTTGTCAAGTTCTCCAATGCGCTCAAGTGTATCGAGGATTCGGCCTATCTGAAAGTCGACGTGTTCCATCTGACCGGCAAAGACCTCCATCTGACGGGCATAGAGCTGCTTTTCCTTGTCATTGAGTGAATCCCAGGCCGGTATCTCTTTGATTCGGGAAGTGAGCTTAGTTCCGGGCGGAATGATGCCAAGGTCGATCTGATTCGCATGAATTTTCTCACGCGCTTTGTCCCATCCCATATCAAACTTACCGCGGTAGCGGAGGGTGTATTCGTCGGGTGCGTGGTGCGGTGAGTGCATTGATCCGGATGCCCAGAGCATCATGAACGGGTCGTCCGGTTTGAGGGTCTTGTGGCCGGTGATCCAGTTGATAGCGCGGTCTGCAAGGTCTTTGTCGAGGTGTTCGGACTTGCGATACTCCTCGGGTGTATGGTCGTTCCACATGACCGGAACGAACTGATGAACGTCTGCCGCCATGAAACAGTAGGCATGGTCGAATCCTTCACCGCTTGGCCAGCGATGAAACGGTCCGACCTGCGATACTTCGTAGAGTGGGGTGTGGTCCCACTTGCCCAGCGCGTAGTTCACATAGCCGCTCTCCTGTAGATAGTTTGCGACCGACTTTGCCGTTGGCGGAACAATGGCGTTATATCCCGGAAAGCCCATTGCGGTGAGCGCGTGGCTGCCCAGTCCGATGGAGTGGGGGTTGCGTCCCGCCATTAAAGTTGCTCGGGAAGGGGAGCACAGCGCAGTCGTATGAAAGTTATTGTAGCGAAGACCGCCCTGGGCGAGGCGGTCGATGTTTGGTGTGTGGATCAGTCCGCCAAACTGTTGCGACATCTGGGCAAAACCGACATCGTCGAGGAGGAAGATAATAATATTGGGCGCACCTTCCGGTGGCCGGGTGGGCTTTGGCCACCATTCAACCGAGTCTTCGTATTTTTTGGCAATCTTTCCTTGGAATTCCTGAGCTTCTTCGCCCGTTAAACCGGTAATTGAAAAGAATAGGATTGTAAGGCACAAAACCTTTAAGTTATATTGTCTCATTAGAGCTATCTGGATTTGTGGATTATGAAACTCATTAAATAAGGCTAAGCACCATTTAATCGCACGTATTAGTCAAGTTTAAACCCGGGTGCCCACATTTTTTCCAGCCGCTTCATACAATTGCTTATCAATCTTATTGGCAGTGATCACACCGTAATTCATTGTGCCCAGCCAGCCGGACATGATGATGCCGACGGATCCTGCATGATGCAGGCCCCCTATCTGATCCGGTAGTTTCATAGAGACGTTTAATCCTTCAAACTTTGTGCCGAATGAAGTTCCCTGCATCGACTTTGTATAATGATTTACTGTACGCGGAGTGGCCGCTTCGATATGGTCTATCTTTTCACGCACATCCGGGATGAAGGTTTCCAGACTACTCAAACATTCTTCACAGATACGTGCTTTCTCAACCTTGTATTCCTCATCGCTAAGATTGGCCCACTCATCCCAGCGCGCATTCAGTGAGGCGACAATTATATAGCGTTTTTCTTTAAGGTGCGGTCGTGTCTCCGGATAGTAAATCGAGAAGGTATGACTGCTGGTGTTGATTGAGGTCAGTTCATTGATCGAGTACTCAGGTGCCCTGGATGTAAAAATCAGGTCACCGATATGGGGAATCGATTCGCCTTTTTTGATTCCCATATACACCTGACAGGAGCTGGTGTTGTTGCGCACTGCTCTGGACTCTTTGATAAAGCCGGCATCAAACTTATCTTCGCCGACCAGCTTCTCGATTGTATTGCGTATGTTTGCATTGGAGAGCACGGCTTTGCAGCGTACCGTACGCACTGGAAACGTCTTATTGCCAGTGTTTTGACTGCGCACGCGTACTGCGGCGACTTTGCCGTCCTCAACATCAATACCTTCGACTAATGCGCATTTACGCACTTCGCAGCCATTGTTCTTCAGTTCGGCCACCATTTTCTTGATCAGTGTGTCCGTCCCCCCCTGAAAGGTAAATACACCCTTGCTCATGAAATTGGAAAATACGATGCCATACGTAATTGCCGGATCGTCAATATGCGAGCCATTTGCATACGAAATCGGCTCCATCAGCAGACGGTGTACATCGGTACGCCCCGGGAAAAACTCCTCAAACATTTCGCCCGTCGTCTGCGTATTGTCATCGTAGAAATTCATCTGCCGTAAGTGTTCGTAAAAGCCCTCGACCTTTTCACGTTCAACTTTGAAGTCATTAACCAGGATGTTGGTGAAATCCTCGCGATCAAAAGTTGTCCATACATCCATTTGTGGATTAATGAAACGTACGTCCTTTAGCTGATGAATTGAATCGGCGATTTCCCGAGTCCAGTACTTGCGGCAGGACTTCACCATTCCGTAAGGAAATCCATGTAGTGAGATGTCAAAAATGTGCCCACCCGGACGCTTAAACCAGGTAGCCAGACCACCAAACTGATAATGATGCTCCAGCAGAAGCACCCGGTGCCCATTCTTCGCCAGATAATTCGCGCCGGTCAATCCGCCCAGACCCGAGCCAATAACGACTACATCGTACTCATCTTCAATACCTTCAAGCCAATCTTTTGCCATAACGTGTTCAAAAAAGCTTAAACTAATGCAACAAACAGATGCAAAATCAAGCTGGCTTTAACATCTACAATCAGGTGGGGCATCTGAGCCTGAGCAGAGGCCTGCGTTTCGGAGGCAATGGGTGATTCTTTCTACGAGCAGGTAGTGCTGACGCGTTTGGAGTCGCATCGAAGCTTTCTGCGCATCGGAACCAGTAACGCAATTTTGCCGGGTTTACGTTGTTTCTTTCAGCGTAGCCATATCAATCACGAAACGGTAGCGTACGTCGCTGCGTTTCATGCGCTCGTAGGCTTCGCCGATGTTACGGATATCGAGCATTTCTATGTCGCAGGCGATCTTTTTCTCAGCACAGAAATCAAGTACTTCCTGGGTTTCGGCAATACCGCCAATGACCGAACCCAGTATTGAGCGCCGACCCATGATGAGCGCGCCTGTTTCGATTGGTGGGTTTAAGGGTGTTAGCTGACCGACAATTATATGAACACCCTCAATACCAAGACAGCTGATGTATGGATTGAGATCGTGTTCGACGGGAATCGTATCGAGAATGTAATTTAGTGACCCTGCGGCTTGCTCCATTTGTTTCGGATCTGTGCTGATAACACAATGGTCGGCTCCGTTGCGCTTACCTTCTGCAATCTTACTTTCCGAACGTGTAAAAAGGGTCACTTCCGCGCCCATTGCTTTGGCAAACTTGATCCCCATATGGCCAAGACCACCCATGCCGACAACACCTACTTTATCTCCGGGCTTTACGTCGACATAACGCAATGGAGAGTAAGTTGTAATCCCTGCGCAGAGTATTGGAGCTGCGGCTGAAGGATCTAAACTGTCAGGCACACCGACTACGTACGATTCGCTGACTATGATTTTTTCAGAATAACCACCATAGGTTGTCTTCTGGTCATAGCGGTCCGTACCGTTGTAGGTCCATACCGGATTGGTACAATATTGCTCAAGTCCTCTTTCACAGCTGGAACAATCGCGACACGAATCCACCAGACAGCCAACGCCAACAATATCGCCGGTCTTGAATTTGGTAACTTCCGGCCCTCTTTCGATGACGCGGCCAATGATTTCATGGCCGGGCACAACCGGATAAGTGCTCATACCCCAGTCATTTTCGACCATATGAATGTCCGAATGACAAACCCCGCAGTAGAGGATTTCGATTGAAACATCGTCCCGGCGTGGCTGACGAGGTTCATATTGCCAGGGTGCGGGAGTGGAGCCTTTTTCCTTGGCAGCATAAGCGCGAATTAATGGAGAAGTTGCTGTCTGTGTCATTGCTTGTATTTTGTGAATAGTTTGTACCTAGAATAGATTTTGCTTAATGTCCATTTTAAGTTAGCGCTTTTATCAGTTTGTAATAAACGTAGTATATAGCTTACAACTAAACGTAGTATATAGCCAACGATACAGTTTCCATTGATGAATTCGACCAGTCTCCAACAGACGCAAAAGCAATCGCAAACCCTTACGCTGGCGCCGCAACTGCAAAATTCCTTAAAAATTCTGCAAGTGCCCGCAACCGAATTGCGTACTTCTATCCTTGAAGAGCTTCAAGCCAACCCACTGCTTGAAGAACTGGCCGTCAACAGTCTCAGCATTGACGAATATGGCAACAATCAAGAGTCAAATGAAAACTCGAAGGAGGACGAAGTAAATTTCGATAACGATGACTTCAGCATTTTGGAGCACATGGTTGAAGATTTACAGGATCAATATGGCCCTGAAGACACCGGACTACAGTACACAATAGAAGATGCAAAGCACCGTGAACATTTCATTAATTCGCTGACCGAAGGGGTGTCTTTGCAACAACATCTTATCGAGCAGGCCGAGCTTGCAGACTGTTCGGCACAGGAAAACAAAGCGCTGCTTTATTTAATCGGCAGTTTGGATGATAACGGATTTCTCACGGAACCTGCTTCCGAAATAGCAACGCATCTCCGGATACCTCCAGAGGCCATCAAAAAGGCGATCGATATTCTCAAAGGCTTTGATCCCCCGGGTATCGGCTCCAGGGATTTGCAGGATTGTCTGGCCACGCAACTTGAACTAAACGGAAGGGCAGACTCTGTTGCTGCTCGGATCGTCCGCGATCAATTTAAATTACTCACTCGGCGGAACATTCCTGAACTTGCTCATGTACTGAATGTAAGCTTCGGAGCGGTCCAAAAGGCCGTTCAAGAAATTGCTCGATTAAATCCCGTGCCGGCCAGCCGTTTTAAACCGGATACCAACATGGTAATTGAGCCGGATGTCATGGTATATAAAGATGAGTACGACGAATGGCAAATTGAACTTAATAACGATTATATCCCACGCCTCAGAATAAGCAATGCCTACAAAGAGATGCTCGCAAAGGGAAATCTCAGCAAGCAGGAACGGGAGTTCCTGATCGAGCGAATGCGCTCAGGCAAATTCCTTATCAATTCAATCGAACAACGTCAGCAGACAATCGAGCGCATCACCAGAGAAATTCTCAGACTACAAGAGGATTTCTTTGATGTCGGCGTTACCAAATTACGTCCAATGACAATGGATACGGTGGCACAAGTGATTAATGTGCATGAAACGACGGTTAGCCGAGCCATTGCGAACAAATACATACGCACACCCTATGGTGTCTTCCCCTTCAAGTACTTCTTCACCACCGGGTACATGTCCGAAGAAGGCGAATCTGTTTCAAACAAAACCGTCAAAGAAATGGTGAAACAGATCATTGCGAATGAAATAGATACCAAACCACTGAGCGATCAGGCTATTGTTAAACTATTGGCTGAAAAAAACATCGAAATTGCCCGCCGCACGGTCGCAAAGTATCGCGAAGAACTGGGCATACTACCAACACATCTGAGGCGGCGTTACTAAAAGTTAAGCAATGGACACAAAACAATTTGACCAGTGGGACCAACAACATTCCTGGCATCCATTTAGCCAAATGCAGGAATACTGTTCGTGGCCCAAGTTACAAATAGAACGCGGCAAAGGATGCTGGCTGTGGGACAGTGAAGGCAATCGATATCTGGATACCAACGCATCTGTATGGACAAACACCTTCGGACACAACGATCCGGAACTGAATGCTGCCATTGAAACTCAACTGCATAAAGTTGCCCATAGCACCTATCTCGGACTCAGTCATCCGATAGCAGCCGAATTTGGCTATAAACTCTGCAGAGCAGCCCCAAAGGGATTAGACCGGGTTTACTATTCAGATAATGGCTCCAACGCAATTGAAATCGCGCTCAAGCTTTCCTACCAATATTGGCAACTCAAAGGCCAGCCACAACGCAATCGTGTAATTGGCATGTACGGTGGCTATCACGGTGACACGATCGGCACGATGGCCGCAGGCAAATCGGGCCGCTTTCACGAGCGCTTCAAATCATGGTTTCTCGACAGTTGGCACTTTCCTGCCCCTCAATGCCATCGGCTAAATGGCAAAGTTCTCATGGCAAATGCGGAACACAGCCTGCGCACACTTGAAGACTATCTAAAAAAAGAAGCACATCAGGTCGTCTGTCTCATCATAGAGCCCTTTGTTCAGGGCGCCGCCGGTATGATTCAGCAACCGGATGGTTTTCTGAAATCGATCGAAAGGCTCTGCCGAAACTATAACATACACCTGATTCTGGATGAGGTCTTTGTTGCTTTTGGACGACTGGGTACGCTTTACGCCTGCCAACAGGAAGACGTCAACCCGGACTTTCTCTGTCTGGCCAAAGGTATCAGCGCCGGTTACCTTCCCCTGGCGGCAACACTGATTCAATCTGAAATATACGATGCGTTTCTTGGAGACTGGACTGATGACCGAACCTTTTTTCATGGTCACACATTTACAGCAAATCCTCTAGCCTGTGCCGTCGCTCTAAAGAACTTCGAAAAGCTCAATGCCCTCATTCGATCGGGCGCTCTCACTCAAACGATTGAGACCTTTGGCCAGCAACTGGCAGAAAAGCTAATGCCCCACCCGAACATTGCCCAAATCCGACAATACGGACTCACGGCCATCGTCGAACTGGCGCCAGCAGAAGGCCAGCCGGCATGGCCGGTAGAGGCACGCACAGGCTGGAAGGTCTGTCTGGCTGCGCGTGCCCATGAACTCATCTTACGCCCCCTGGGCGACAGCCTGTTGCTCGTTCCGCCACTGATTATTTCAGAAGAGGAAATCACGTTTATGTGCGAAAGAATATTACGGACACTTGATGAAGTTTGCGTTTAGAAGAACAAGTCTTCAAGTTCGGCGGTTTATATAGTCATTCTGTATAGTCATTCATAAAACGTTTACATGGAGAACACCTTTTACAACGACTTTGATCTGGAGCGATTCCCGGATGCACCTATTGCCGAGCCGGATTATCGAAACGCTTTTCAAATCGAACGCGATCGCATCGTCTTCTCCTATCCATTCCGGAGACTTCAATCCAAAACACAGGTATTTCAGTCCGGGGAATACGATTTTTACCGTACTCGTCTAACCCACTCGATTGAAGTGGCCAAAATAAGTCGTTCCATCTGCGAATATCTGCGCGGCAGTTCGAACTATTTAAGCGATACTTTTTTCATCGATCCGGACCTTACCGAAGCGGTTGGTCTCGCCCATGATCTGGGGCATCCTCCCTTTGGACATATCGGTGAGCGGAAGCTAAATGAGCTGATGAAACTACATGGCGGTTTCGAAGGAAATGCACAAACCCTGCGCATTTTAACCGAACTCATCTATGAACGTCCGGTTAAAACCAAAGGAATCGCGCCGACACGCGCCTTTCTGGATGGTGTCATGAAGTACAAAGCCCTGTTTGGTGAATGCATAGAGCAAGCCGCAGATGGGTCTCCAAAATATCCCGATAACCACTTTATCTACAGCGAACAGGCTCTTTGGCGCGATCGGTTGTTTGGCAGTCACTCAATACCGGAAGCATTAAGTACGCACAAAGCACTGAACTCGTTTAAAAGCATCGAATGCCAGATCATGGATTGGGCGGATGACGCCGCATACTCAATAAATGATATTGTCGATGGTATACATGCACGCTATATTAGCATCGGTCGGCTCACGGAATGGGCTGCTACTCAAAAGCTTGGCCCAGCTGAAAGTAAGCTTCTGGATAAACTCTGCGAGGTCATTCGGGAAGATCGTTATGAATCTCATTTCGGAGCACGTATCGGTTTGTTTGTCCACGGATGCACACTTGTAAAACGCGGTGGCTTCCTAAGTGACCAGACAAACCGCCATGCCTTTGACTTGGAGGTCGACCCTGACATCGAAGCCGAAAGCAGACTATACAAGCGCATTGCACTCGACCTGATCTTTTGCTCTCCGCAACTTCAACAGGTTGAGTTCAAGCGGGGATATATTTTGCAAAAACTTTTCCAGGCACTCAGTGAACATTGTGTTGATAAAGAGGAAAAGCGCCTTCGCATCTTACCCGTGTACGAACAAGAGTTAATTGAGCAGGAAACTTCCGAAGAGGGCCGTTTTCGGCGTCTATGCGACTTTATTGCCGGTCTTACTGACAGTCTTGCGGTGCGCACATACAAACGTCTCTATGACCCCGACTTCAGCCTGATTACCGAATTGTTATAAATTCGGTATAGGCTATTAACCCTAGTGTGAGAAGTCATGCCAAATCTAAAAAGGATTGAGCGAATGTAGCAGCGGCATCTTGCCGCTGGGGCACAGCAAACTAAGCGGCTTCCCGCCGCTTCTACGCAAATAGCTCAAACCTTTTAGATTTGGTATCACAGGCTGCTTTTGGCATCAAAGACGCGCACCATGCTGCTGTCCCAATGTGCCCAATTGCCTTTTTCTCTTCATTTTATGCTCACGCTGACTTCGTCGATAGATGTTTTTTAGGTGTTGTGTTTGATAAAGCAAAGTTCTTATCAGTAGGTAATGACAATCAATAACATTTTCTGGGATGTTGACGGTGTTCTGGCTGATCTGAACTTTGCGTATTTTAATTTTCTAAAGAATCATCCGAATTACAGGGATGAGTACAAAGATCTGGAATGGAAAGACCTTGAAACGGTTTTGCCGATCAATCCCAATTACGGCGCTTTGGAGCTGAAAACCCATCCGATCAGGGGAGAGCAAATGGATCGGGATTTTTGCCAGAGCTGGGAATTCTTCAGCAATCGTCCACTTTATCCTGATGTTGCGGGAACTTTAAGGGAGTTGAATCAACTTGGCTATCGGCAATTTACAATGTCGGCAACGTTTGATGTTGAAACCAAAAAGAAGCTCCTGGACAGTCTTCTTTCTGAAGTAACGGATTTTTTGACAATAGAGTGCGTTCAACATGGAGAATTTATGCACGATACTGCAAAAGAAGAGATGTTAAAAGTTTGTTTTGAAAAATATGACCTTAAGGCTGATGAAACGATATTGGTCGATGACAGGATATATAATCAGTATGCTGCGATAAATGCCGGCGCTTCTCCTGTAAGATTACGATGCGAATTTACCACCGACTTGCCTTCGGATATTGATTGGATTCCTGAGTTTAAAACAGTAACAGAAGTAAAAAACTGGGTGATTGACCAAAAATAATATTACCCGTTTGGCTCTGGATTCCTTTACTATGAAGAGCGTGAAGGGCATGCAACCATCGGTGCACTTTGTACGCTGCTTCGTGGTTATCTGTTTTCAGTGGCAAATGCATATGCTATTTATCCCAAAATGCGAAAATTGTTTACGCGAATGAATTATGAAAAATCAATACACGAGCAGTCCGGTAGAGTTGCTGTCTTTGGCGCTGGAGTGAGTGGCTGCTCGGCACGATCGCTGGCAACCGGTCTCGGTCTTGAAGTATGTGTGTTTGATGAAGGAGGGCAGGGCAATGCTTCTGAATTTGATGACAAATTACTTCGGGACTTTGATGCATTTATCTTTAGTCCGGGCTTTGCTGCAAAACATCCCTGGCGTGTTTTGGCTGAAGGTTCTTCCAGGCCCTGCTTTAGCGAGCTTGGATTTGCCGCATCGTATTGGCGCGGGCGTTTGATTGGCATTACCGGAACGAATGGCAAAACATCGCTTACATCATTGCTTTTTGAAGCGTTGAAGGCTGCTAATATAAACGCAGTTGAAACAGGGAATATCGGTGCGCCGCTAAGTGATGTTGTGCTGAGTGATTCAAATACCGATCAGACGTACGCGGTTTGCGAGATCAGTTCATTTCAGGCTGAACTCACGCGAGGACTTCAATTGGATGCTCTTATCTGGACTAATTTTGCTGAGGACCACCTGGATCGGCATGCTTCGATGAAGGAATATTTTGCGGCTAAACAAAAGTTGATCGAGTGTCTGCAACCCTGTGCACCTGCATTTCTGGGAACCAGTGTGGATGCATTTGATTCTTCGGTCAGAGACAGGCCAAATACTTTTGTTGTTGAGGAGAATTCAGGATGGATTGAACGACTCGTACCTGAATCTCCGTTCCGGAGTTATCCTCAGTCTGCTAATTTTGCTTTGGCAACTGCTTTCTGGCGTCACTTTGATTTTTATTCGGAGGCGCTCATTGACAGCGCCAATACACTTCAACTTGCGGCACACCGATTGAACCGTGTTTCGGAATGGGGCGGGGTGAGTTTTTGGGACGATTCAAAAGCGACTAACTTTCATGCCGCTCTGGCTGCGATGGATGCCCTACAGGGTAGTATGCAAGGTAATATTTATTGGATTTGTGGCGGAAGTTACAAGGGCGGTGATCTCAAAGCGTTTGTTCGCAGTGCTGCCCCAAAAGTTAAAAAAGCTTTCCTATACGGAATCGTAGCTGAGGAAATGGTAGCTCATTTTCGTGAAACGGAGTCTTTCTTCGAACAACATGTCGACTTTGTTGATGCCGCTCAGGCTGCTGCAGAGGCAGCTCTGAAGGATACGCCATCGGTGGTTTTACTCAGTCCCGGATTTGCAAGTTTTGACCAGTTCCCAGGATATGCTGCCCGTGGAGATGCCTTTACAAAGACTATTTTAAAGTTGAAGGATAATTATTGCCCTGATTGATTTCAGACTCATAAATTGAATGTTTATCTTATTATGAAAGTTTCAAAAGCCCTTGGATTTGGTCTATTACTGCATGTTTTGTTAATTGCGGCACTCGTCGTTCAGCCTAGTTGCATGATGATGGATCCACCTACACAGACCTATCAGCAAAGTAATCGTTTTGATTCACTGAATTCTGACTCAGCAGACGATAGCCGCACCGATTCTTTACTGGATCCCGCGTTCAACGGAGGACTTGAGTCTGAATCAGATGGACGTTTTGCACCGACTCGTCCTGAAGACGAGTTTTCCGAGTTTGATGGAGTCACTCCACAGCTTTCACCCATTCTTCCGGATGCGGATTCTTCAACGGTTGAAATAGCAGGTCCGTCATTCAAAATCTACACGGTAAAAAAAGGTGACAGCCTGTGGGCAATTTCCAAACGTCACAGTGTTTCTGTGGATGACTTGTATGCTGCAAACGGCCTGAACAAAAGCTCGGTGATCAAAATCGGTCAGCAGATAAAAATCCCTGCCGAGGGAAGTACGGCAACGATCAATACGATTACAGCGGATACTTATCAACCATCCGGATTTAATATGGAAACGGTGCCTTACACGGTTGCCAAGGGCGATACGCTCTCAAAAATTGCGAGAAGATTCAGTACCTCGGTAAACACAATAAAAGCGGCGAATAACAAAAACTCTGATTTGATTCGTGTTGGTGAGAAGCTGACCATTCCACTGAATAGTAAGGCTTCCGGCAGCTCACAAGTGAGTTCGACGACTCAAAGCAGCAGCACTTCCACATCGATGGCTTTGGAAGGTTCTGAATTCCATGTCGTAAAGCCCGGCGAATATCCCGGAACGATTGCTCGTCAATACGGTATGACAGCATCTGAATTGCTTGCAATCAACGGAATTACCGACCCGCGCAAAATCCAAGTTGGGCAGAAGATAAAAGTCGTCCCGGGGAATAAGGTCTCTGTCACTAAACCTAAGGTTCAAACAGTACCGAAGATTACTTCAACCGTACCAAAGGCAACTCAGACTTCAAAAGATACCACAGATGATGCGCCTGTAGAGATACGGGTTGTTGAAGCAGATCCGTTGATTGACTCTGATATTGATCTGGATTCAATGTTTGAAAATGTAGAGGAAGTGCCGGTCATACCTTCGGAAGAGTAGCGAAAGACATTATCGGAATTGCATAGAGCAAGTCTATGGATACAGGATGAGCACTCATACTGTTTCGCGAACAGCCTTGTGGAAAGTTCCACTTGCGGGTGTGTTCATTATCTTAATTGTCGTTTCGCTTACATTCCTCGGGTTAGTCATTCTGTATAGCGCTTCCAGATCGCTGGCCACCGATCCGACGCTGTTGCTGCGAAAACAACTCATCTGGTTTGTGGTTGCTTTGGTCGGCTGCGGGATTGCGATGCTGATAAATCTTTCGGCGTTGCGCAAACATGTATATCTGCTGGCAGGCGGCTCTGTCCTGATGCTTATTCTCGTCCTAATACCCGGCATTGGTGTCAGAATCAATGGAGCGCAGCGTTGGATCGATCTTGGGCCGATGTTGCTGCAGGTCTCCGAAATCGGTAAATTGGGTATGCTTTTTACGCTGGCACATTACCTTGCTGTCAATCGACGTTATTTAGATGATATTGTCCGCGGGTACATAGTTCCCTGTGGCATCATGGCAGTTACTTGTGGATTGATCCTGATAGAGCCTGATTTCGGCACTGCTTTTCTCTGCGGAACCGTTGGCGGACTTATGCTTTATTTGACAGGTGTCCGGCTGAAGTTCCTCATTCCCACCGGAGTTGCGGCAATCATCTTATTTTCCGTTGCTGTTTACAACGACCCTGTACGGTTACAGCGAATTACGTCTTTTCTCGATGTGGAAGGAAATCGCAGTGATGGTTCCTATCAATTGTGGCAAGGTATCCTGGCCTTTGGAGCCGGTGGCATTGAAGGTGTCGGCCTGGGCGCTGGTCGTCAGCAAATGGCCTTTTTGCCTGAGGCGCACACAGATTTTATTTTTGCTATTGTTGGAGAGGAACTAGGACTTATTTTCACTCTCAGTGTGGTCATACTCTTTATGCTTCTGTTTTACATCGGTGTATTGCAGTTGAAGCGTGCGCCCAATCTATATGAGTATTTACTCGTCATGGGCGCTCTGTTATTCGTAACGTTGCAGGCATTGATCAATGTAGGTGTGGTAACGGGCTGTCTGCCCACCAAAGGTATGTCACTTCCTTTCATATCATATGGTGGATCGAATCTTGTGTTTATGTTTATCCTGATTGGAATTATTTTAAATGGCTTTCGCGCATGGGAATTGCCGGAAATGCCAAGACAACGTGAACTATGAGTAATATTCTGATTGCATGCGGTGGTACCGGGGGGCATCTGGCGCCCGGAATCGCACTTGCTGAGAAATTGCAGACGCGTGGTCACAACTGTACTCTGTTGATCAGCAAAAAACAGGTTGATTCGCTCTTGATCAAAAAGTACCCGCACTTGAATTTTCATAAAACACCAGGGCAGGGGTTTTCCGGCAGCCTGCTGAGAAAAGTCCTATTCTTTTGGAGATTAGTCACGGGGCTTATTCATTCAGGCCGATTGCTACGTAAAAAAGATGCCGACTTTGTTATCCTGTTTGGTGGCTTCCTTTCAGTTGGTCTTGGTTTGGCAGCCCGTTTCAAAGGTGTCCCCATCGCGCTACATGAGGCAAATTGCTATCCCGGCAAGGCCGTCCGATTACTAAAATACTTTGCCGTGCGGATCTATCTACCGGAGAGTGTTCTTCTAAAGGGAATTTCAACGGAGAAAATCAGATACTTTGGCTATCCGGTTCGCAATGAGATAAAACACTGCCTCAAAGCCGAAGCCTGGGAACGTCTTGGAATCACTGTAAAAAATAAACTGCTTGTCATCATCGGAGGCAGCCAGGGAGCCAGCGCCTTAAATAACTGGGTCGTTGAAAATCTGGATGCATTGAGAGAAATGGAACTGTCGGTCTATTGTGTTACCGGTCTTGGAAAAACGCCTGGAGACCTCGCCGAGTTCAGCAGTTTTGAAAGCACCGATAAGTCAATGAAATTTGTGCCGTTCTCAGACCAGATGGGAGATGTTGTCTCTGCGGCTGACCTGATCATATCACGTGCAGGCGCCGGTTCGATTGCAGAAATCATTCGCTGCCTAGCGCCGGCAATACTGATCCCTTATCCGTACGCTGCCGACAACCACCAGGAGGCAAATGCAAGATTGCACGAACGGCAGGGTGCCGGTGTCGTCTTAAGCGAAAAAGACTTGAGCAAACTTCTCGTAGAAATAAAAAACCTTATTTTCAACGACTGGATGTTGAGTAAATTTAAGTCAAACATGACACGCCTTGACCAATTTGACGCTGCAACACGCATTGCAGATGACATCGAATCCTTATGCGTCAAAAGGGTAGACGCCATAAAGGAATCCTGAAACTTCAAAGAGTGTTTCAGCAGTTGATTGCGTAAGGGGGCTTTGGTTTGAAATCGGCAATGAAGAATTAGGAATTAAGAATTAGGAATTAGCTTCTAATAGTCAGGCGCTTAAGCAATCAAGCCGAGACGTAAAACTAGCTGTTATGATGTACTAGAATCGATAAGCATTAATCTGAGGATCGAAGGTCAATCCTTTGGTGCGTTCGCCTTTTCCTCCATTCAGCACAGTAGTAAAGAAAGACTTAACCACATCATTCGTTTTTTCATAGAAAATTCCGTGTGTTTTCTCTACACCGGGGCCATTTGTGAAATCAAAATAGGAGGCGTTAGATGCTACTAAATTCCTAGCCGTTCTGCCTAAGCGATCTTTTTGGAAGTTCGCATCAGACCACTTTAAGACCCAATCGTTTTCATTAATTGTTACATAGACTCGCTTGCCAGCTTCAATTTGCTCCACCCACTTAGCATGACCTTTGTTATCTACGTCCGCCTGACATAAAACCACATTATCAAATATTCCTGTTTCATCTTCATACATTGAATTCATTACATAGTTTTGAAACAAGAAGTTGCCAAGACTATACGTTAGCAGAGAGAGCTTTATATTGCACTCCCTGAGTACTTTCTTGTTGAACGGCTCTTTCAAATACGCGCCCAGTTTCTCTAGTGTCGCATCCAAGGCCCCTACAGAAGCTTGAGCATTTCTTTTAGCTCTTCGGTATATTCCCTGGTTTTAGAGCCCCCTGGATTTGATGGCCATGAAAACGCCACCACTTCAACGTCATGTTCATTTTCAATAGCCAGCGCTTTTTCAAGGTTTTTCTTAAAGCTCTGATTGAAACCATGCACGAAAAACACACAATTCTTTCCTGTCGAAATCAAGCGATTCCGTGTTTCGGAAAACACCTTCTTTGATGGAATGTTGTTATCAGTGATTTTTGAAGGCTCCTTTACCAATCTAACTTGCCAAGCTCCATCCACTTTTTCGGCATGAGCAAGTCTCACTTCATTTGGACCCTTACGGTTTACCTCGTCTCCAAATGCATCGTGGTCGCCGAAACCATTATTGAAGTTCGACTTTCTTATGTTTCTGTTTGTGATTATCAGCATAGTGATCTCCTGGTTATGATTGCTTTTATACTAATAGGGTAAACTCCACTGATTCACTCGATTCGAAGACTGCGTGCCATGATGAATTTCAATAGTGCGGAATAATGCTGAGAGTGCACTATTAACATTTTGACATGATCCGCGTTTGAAAGGGGAGTATTCAAATTTGTAGCAACATGTCGAATAAAAAAGGTAGCGCAGGCGCATCCTCGCGCCGCACGAAGGTTCAAACGCATCACACAACGCAGGTGCGCACTAATTGCACAATCTAAAAAGGATTGAGCGAATGTAGCAGCGGCATCTTGCCGCTGGTTCATAACAAACTAAGCGGCTGGAAGCCGCTTCTAGTGTGCCCGGCATGGGCTGAACTAATCATATGAAAGGAAATGATTGGAAACAGTGACAATACCAAAGCAGTTAAAGACCTTAAATCAATTCCACTGAAGGATCGAAAAAAGATTATTGAAAGGATTGATATGATGGAAGATAACTTGAGTGGTAATATAAAGAAACTGACTAATTACACACCGGAGTACCGAATGCGTTCCGGCAACCGGAGAGTTTTATTTGAGATTGAAGGATCAAGAATCATCATCTACCGTATTCTAAATCGAAAGGAGGCTTACAGATGAGCATACACCCACAACGCATTTCCAGACAGGAGATTTAAAGAATGAAAATAGAATATTTTCCAGATACAGACTCAATGTACATTGACCTCTCTGAACAAACCAGTGTGGATTCTGTAGAAGTTTCCGATGGTGTTGTTATCGATTATGACTCTGACGGCAGTATCGTTGGTATTGATATCGACCAAGCACAGAAAAAATTAAATTTAAAAAAATTGAGTTTGGAGAAGATTCCCTTCGATGTTAGGTAAAAGAAATGAATGAGATCGACTTATCATTAACACTTCAGCGTTTTAGTTGCAGAGCTTTATGGCACTTCACTGGATATAAAAAGGATCAAGAGGAAGCATTTGATATTCAGTGTAAAATTCTTGAATCGTCCCTGTTGAAGGTAGCAAAATACCCTGAGCCAATTCTAATGCCAAATGGCGATGAAAAAAGATGGGGTCTTCCTGTTTCATGTGTGTGCGACATACCTTTTAAGGATCTTTTAATACACATGGTAAGGTATGGACAGTTCGGAATCTCCTTCCACAAAAATGATGCTGTAACAGAAGGCCTTTTTAACCCGGTTTTATACCTTCACAAAAAAGCCGACTTTTTTGATAGAAGTAGTTCTCTCTTAAATACCATTGAAAAGAATATTGATCAAAAGAATCCAGCCTTTGAAACGCTTCAAGAATTCTTAAGTTTACTTGGCAGCTATACCAAGCGAAGTGATCTTTTACATCCTGCAACTATAGATACTAAGAAAGATGAATCCCAAAACAACAATTTCTATTTTGAAAGAGAATGGAGAAGCACTCATGATTGGGATTTTAATGATAAATCTATCGCTGCAATAATGATGCCGTCATCTTACATATGTAGGTTTCGTAAGAAATTTGAAGATCGATTTCCTGACTCATCTATTATCTCGAGCGAGTTGGTCGAGACCCTGTAACCAATACCTAGGTGGCAACGTCGCTATTGCGCCGCGCCTCATCTAAACGTAAAAAGGAAAGGTTTATCCGCTGATGACGCCGATTAGCGCCGATCAAAAAAAGAGAGTCAAAAATCTGCGTATATCTGCGAAATCTGTAGATCAAAAGAATAAGCGTATGAGAGGAAAGGCATATGGGAAGTTTGGACGCTGTTAACCGAATTCCACTACCTTGCACCGAGTTGATGAAAAAGTGACGCCCGAGACGACCACCTGGCCCGATTTGGTCAAAACGTGACGCACGGAACGACCACCTGGCCCAATTTGGTCAAAAGGTGGCGCACGGAACGACCACCTGGCCCAATTTGGTCAAAAGGTGGCGCGCGGAACGACCACCTGGCCCATTTTGGTCAAAAGGTGGCGCACGGAACGACCACCTGGCTCATTTTGGTCAAAACTTGACGCACGGAACGACCACCTGACCCAATTTGGTCAAAAAGTGGCGCCCGGAACGACCACCTGGCACCGAGTTAAATTAAGAATTAGGAATTAAGAATTGGGAATTAGCTTCTAGCTTAAGCAATCAAGCCGAGTCACTATTTTGGCGTCCGGTGCTATCTGTCAATCCGCGTGTATCGGAGGCTTATACCGAATCTAAAAAAATTTGAGCTATTTACGTAGAAGCGGCTTCCAGCCGCTTATTTTGTTATGGACCAGCGGCAAGATGCCACTGCTACATTCGCTCAATACTTTTTAGATTTAGTATTAGAAAACTCAACCGAGCTCAACTGACGAATTAAGTGTCAAGTTGCGGGTAAAATGTACCAGTAATTTGCGGTAAATTCTACGCTGTTGGCGATTCACCTTCGCCTTCACTTTCGCCGTCCGATTGGTCAGATGTTCGGTTGCGGATTCGTTCGCTAGCGACGAGTCCATCGGCAATGGTTTGTACCTGGGAAGCCATCGCTGAGTAAGCTTCGGGTTGGTCAATGGATAGAAAGTCCAGTCCTTTGAATAAAACGATCAGTTTTTCAACCAATTCCACTCGAGCCTCTTCCCTGGTGGGAATGTCTTTGGCCGATTTAAGCTTGCTGCGTTGTTGCTGTATTACCTCAAATTCGCTCTGAGCCTGCTTTAGCCTATCAAGCAGACTGTCCAGTTTAAGTCTGGCAAGATCCGCTTTTGCGCTGTCTGACTCCAGATCTTTAAATAGTGCAACCAGTCGAGCGGATTGCACGGACATTCCTTCGGCATACAGTTGGGTGCCGTGTTTGACGATGATTTCCAGCAGGTTTTGGGCGGCTTCCTGAGCGACAGGATTTGTGATGTTATACAACTCTGCTTCAATACGTTTGCGAAAGCCAATGAAGATTTTGTCCCGTTTTTCGTCGGCCTTATTTTGCTCTTCGGTCAGTGCCTCTTTGTTATCGTTGGAAATGGCAAGTTTGGCTCTTTCTTTGGGAGCTTCCAGGCTTGCTGCTGCGTTGACCAGCAGATTTCCTTCGGCATTTCCGTTTGCGATAACGGCACTACATCGGATTGCCAGATCAAGAGTGGTTTCCAGGGAAAGTAGTGAAAACGGAATGCTGCTTGTGTTCATGGCATAAATAAGGTTTGAGAGTGAATAGAGTTTATTACCTATTGGCTTTTAGAGAATGTTTTAGGATGTGATAAAAATATTAATGAGTCAATGAATTTTTCCGAGTATTGAGTGTAATTTTGATAGGTAGTGCTCTGGGTCTTTACGTATTTGCGTGAACTCCTTACCGGAATCGAAATAATACCAAATAGAAAAAGGATTGAGCGAATGTAGCAGCGGCATCTTGCCGCTGATCCATAACAAACTAAGCGGCTGGAAGCCGCTTTTACGCAAATAGCTGAAACCTTTCGAGAAATGGTATAACTCGTTTGATCGGGGTGCAATTCAAATACGTAGCAGGGTAGGGTGCGGCCCGGTGTGCTTCGCTTTGTAAGCTTCGCAGGGCGCGGCCCGGTGCGCATCTGCGTTGTGTAAGCCGAATTTAAAAAGGTTCGCGATTTGAGCGAGTAATGTGCAATTCAACCTCGGGAACGACTTCGGTTGCGCTTAGATACTCAATGAGTGAAGGTTTCGCTTTGTCTGGTCGGCTTAAGGTCTCCTGTAAAATGCGACGATGTTCTTCCTCCGTAGAAATCCCATGTGCATTTGCGCGTGCTTTCAACTGTTGTACAGTATGCGGGTCGATTTTTCTAACTAATAATTGACTCATGCGTCAATGTGATAGCAATGATAGCACTTCGTCAATTAAGAGCACACTACCGGACAAAAGTTAAGTTTTGCTTAAGTAATTCAGTCCTGTCCGCAGACCAATCCCGCATCGTAGCCATTCTTGATAAGTTCGATGCGTTAGCCAGTTCCATCAGCGAATGCCTACGACGCGAGATGGAGTTACGCCAGAAGCAATACGAGTATTACCGGTACTTCCTCTTCAGTTTCCCAAAAACCTGAGTTAGCTGTATGAAACCCATCCCCGGGAACGCCGAGCCCCAGCTCGGCACAGCTGCTCCGCGCGGTACAGATCCATCCGGCGGCACAGCGCACCTCGCCAAAGTGTGGTATTCCCCTGGGTACCTGCTACATTGTGATCAGATGGGACTACTGCAATTTATCACTTTTCGCCTGGCGGACAGTTTGCCACAGGATAAATTGTAACAGCTGAAAGAAGAGTTGAAGGAGATGGAAGGGGCCGAGCTGGGGCTCAGCGTTCCCGGGACACACTTCTGGATGCGTGAATATTGGGATCGTTATATCCGCGATGAAAACCATTTTCATTCAACGATTGCTTACATCCACAAAGGTATTGCCAGTAATACCAAACCATCATGACAAACTATGGCTAAGCCTGAAATTATTTGAACAGATTGTGTAGCGAGGCGGCACGAGGACACGCCTTTTTTATTCGACATGTTGCTACAAATTTCAATTACACCTATCCAAACTCGAACGCAAACTTGCTACTTGAAGTTTTTGAACTGTACTGAAAATGTTTACCTAAAGTTTTGAATCCATTAAACACTGTTTCATCAAAAACAACACTCATCAGCGATCAATGACAACGACCAGGCCAACTTATCTTTTTATTGGTGTCGGCGGAATGGGAATGGCTCCCTTGGCGGGATGGATGGCGTGTGCCGGCTATTCAGTCGTTGGGTGCGATGACAATCTTCAGGAAAGTGTGCGTCGGTTTCTGATAGATTCAGGGGTTGGCCTGAAAGATTTTTTGCTGGCCGAGCAGTTGAACCAGTTTGACCGGATTATCTATTCAAGTGCGGTAAAACCAGATCATCCGCTTTTGGCAGCAGCTACCGAAATGGGCCTGGAAACACTGCGCCGCGGTGAAATGCTTGCCGAGATTGCAGCTTCAAAGCGTCTGGTTGCCATCGTTGGTAGTCATGGAAAGACCACAACGGCTGGCATGATTGCCCATGCGATCAGACAGTGTAACGCCGAGGTGAACTACATCGTCGGCGGCATGTTCAACGATAAGTCCATAGAGCCGGGTCATTACGCAGACAGCGATTGGCTGGTTGCCGAAGTGGATGAGAGTGACGGTACCATTGATCACTTTTCACCCGAGATAACTGTGTTGCTGAACGCAGACTGGGATCATGCAGATCGTTACTCTACCAGCGAGATGCTGACCACCACATTTCAAAGTCTGATGGAACGCACAAAGCAATATGTGCTTTTGCCAACAGCGGAGGATTTGACCAGGCTGTTCAAAAAAACCGGCGAAGCCAAACAACTGACTTTTGGCACCGGCGGAGACTTTAAATCAACCATCGAAACAAACGGCGATTTGAATCTGTCCGGAGAATTTGCCGCTACGCACATCAAACCGCCCGGAGGCGATCAGATCAATTATATCAATGGTACTGCTGCGCTTGCAGTGCTGGAATTGTTGTCGATCAAATGGCCGACGGATGTCTTGTCCGGTTTCAGTGGGATGGCGCGTAGACAGGCAGTTTTACACCGCGATGAACAATTAATTATCCTGGAAGACTATGCGCACCATCCCACGGAAGTTGCCGCATTGTTTAAAAGCCTGCGTTCTATGGCGCCGGAACATCAGTTGGTAGTGGTTTTTCAACCGCATCGCTATTCCCGTACCAGCCAGTTTAAACATGAGTTTGTAAAGGCGCTTGGAGAGGCGGACCAGCTTTTCTTGCTGCCGGTGTATGCGGCTTACGAAAAAGTTGTCGAAGAGGGTACGACCGAAGCTTTTGTCCAGGCTTTCCCGTCCGGGTCGCCGGTTGTGTTGGAGATGAATCCGCAGGGTGTTGACCGGCTGGCAAGTTCGCTGGCCAAAAAGCATACACTTCTGGCGTTTGTCGGCGCGGGAGATATTCACTTCTTTGCGGGGATGTTTACAGCGATGTATCGCAACGGTTTTAATATGGATCAGGCGTGGCAAGACTTTTTGCAGGATCGTATATCACCGGAATGTATACTGAAGGAATCCGAGCCACTTGCTAAAAAGACCACGATGCGGATTGGCGGCGCTGCTCGCTTTTATGCAGAGCCGGGCAACCTGTCCGATCTACGCATGTTGCTATGCGCTGCAAAGTTGTTTGATCTCGAGCATTTTTGTCTGGGGCGCGGCTCAAACATACTTGTGCTGGACACTGGTTTTGAAGGTCTGGTGATACGGTTTTCCGGGGCCGAATGGCGGCGCATTGAAATGTTGAGTGATGGTCGCATCTGGGTGGCTGCAGGCGTGCGATTAAAAGAGCTTTGCGGTTATGCCGCAAAGATCGGGCTCACTGGTTTTGAATTTCTGGAGGGCATTCCCGGCTCGGTCGGTGGTGCGTTGCGTATGAATGCCGGCGCTATGGGTAAGTGGATGTTTGATGTGGTTGAGCGCGTGCAACTTCTGGATGAAAGCGGAAAGTTAGAGGATTTGCCCAAGGACTTCTTTCATGTGGCGTATCGAAAAGTGGAGGAGATCAGTCGGGGCATCGCACTGGGAGCGGTTTTGAAAAGTGCTGAAGTCGAGGAGGAGGTTTCCATTCGGGATCGAATGGACGATTATGCGAGCTTACGCAAGTCCTCGCAACCGAGAGCCCCGAGCGCCGGATGCATTTTTAAGAATCCGGAGGGAAATTACGCGGGCAAGTTGATTGATACCTATGGTCTTAAAGGTCTGCGGGTTGGTGGTGCCGAAGTATCTGATGTGCATGGTAACTTCATCGTGAATCGTGGAGGTGCAAGCGCTGAAGATGTGGTTGAACTGGTGCGTCAGGTGCAAGAATTGATACATGCAAAGTCCGGCTACTTCCTTGAGCCCGAAGTTTTGTTACTTGGGCACTCATGGAGCAAAGTGCTTGATAATATGAATCCTGTTGGTGGGCAAACGAACGGTGGCTAATCCGGAATCAATCGTTGTTTTGTACGGAGGAGTTGGCCCGGAACGCGAGGTTTCACTGGTTAGCGGTCAGGCGATTGCAGAGGCATTGAGCGAACAATTTGCAGTTGAGTTGCTGCGGATCGACTGCGAAGAATTACCTGAATCGATCAACGGTGAAACATCAGTCGTCTTTCCGGCTTTGCACGGTGACTTTGGCGAAGACGGTCGTTTGCAACAGCTTCTTGAAAATGCCGGAATACAGTATTGTGGTAGCGATGCAAGGGCGAGTCGTCTATGTATGATGAAAGATCAGACTAAGGAACGGGCCCGCAGACTCGGTGTACCTGCGCCGGAAGCAATCGTCTTTGACGGGACGGATGTCCCGCTTGCCGATGCGGTGATCGCTAAGCTGGGAACTTCCCTGGTCGTCAAGCCAGCAGATCAGGGGAGCAGTGTGGGGCTCTCGTTTCCCGAGCATCGTTCAGCGCTGGGTGTTGCACTTTCCCAAATTCGCAGCGGCAAATGGCTGATTGAGCAGCGCATACGCGGGCGCGAACTCACAGTCGGCCTGCTCAATGGCAAAGCGATGGGCATCGTCGAAATACTGAGCCCTCAGGGTCAGTACGATTTTGCTGCCAAATACACCCCCGGAGCTACGGAATATCGTTATCCGGCGGACTTGGATCCGGCTGTCGAGGCGAAGATCAAGAAAGATGCAGAGGCACTGTTTGCTGATTGTGGTTGTCGTGACTTTGCCCGGATTGATTTTTTGCTGGAAGGAACGGTCGCGTACTTTCTGGAAATCAACACGTTGCCCGGCCTGACTGCGACAAGCTTGCTGCCCAAGAGCGCATCCTGTCTCGGACTTGACTTCAAAGCACTTGCCCGGGAACTGGTGGCGCCTGCGATGCGTCGTTTTGCAACCAATTGAAGGACAGAGTTCTAAAAAGATGATTGGGCACAACAAACAAAAGGGCGATACTTCTGCGGGAGATACACAAAGCTGGCGAGAGCTTGCCGGGCCCCGTCGTTCGCGGGTTAATTCCTCGGTATCACACAAACGCCGCTGGATGCCCTGGCTCAAGCTGCTTGGAGGGTTGCTGCTCCTGGCGTTGATCTCGGGCGGGCTCTTTCAATTGATTCGGATGCTGGATCGGGAGACCAAAGAGGCAGTTGTTGCCGTTGCGGTTAACCCGGTTGAAAGCATATTGTTTTATACCGATGGTGTTCTGACTTCAAGCTGGCTGGAAGATACGATCGGGTCGCAAATCGGAATGCCGGTAATGGAGATTGATATCTTTGCTCTTAAAGCGGTACTTGAGGACCATGCACAGGTTAAAGATGCCTCCATAGAACGGTCGTTTCCCAGCGATCTGCGTATTGATGTAAGTGAGCGAAAACCTGTGATGCGATTAGTGACCGCCAACGCTGATGGAAAACGACGCCTGCGTCTGGTAGCTCGTGATGGGGTCGTCTACCAAGGTGTTGGGTATTCGATGAGTGCGCTTAAGCAATTGCCTTACCTGCAGCCTTACCAACACGCTGACGGGAGTTACTTTCCACTACTCGGAATCGAGCCGGTTGTGGAATTGCTGGATTTGGTGCGCGACACCCAGCCAGAGCTGTTTGATAGCTGGCAGGTAGTTTCCTTGCAGCACTACAACGGACGAACCGGATTGCCCGGTCAGGTAATTGAGATACGTTCAAAAACCGTGCCCAAAATTGTCTTTGGCGTTTCCAAGGATTTCGCTCTTCAACTGGATCGTCTAATGTACCTCCTGGAGTACTTTAAGAAAAATGGAGATCCGTCGTTGAAAAGAATCGATCTCTCGCTGCGTGGAGCAGCAGCCGTGCAACTGAGCAGTGGCCGGGCACAAGTGTTTTAACCTTATAGTAGAACCATCTAGCAGAAGATCGTTAAGAAACGCATTTCCTTTAGGTAAAAAATCAATCCAGACCGAAGTATCGACTAAAAACATTACCTTCTTGGAATTTCGAATATCTTTGGCGAACTACTCTGAAAAAATTGATTACCAGTCAGACTATTGTTAGTCTATGCACGAAGTAAAAGCGGAGCCGTAGCGGAGTTGTAGCGGAGTTGTCATATTCCGCCTTGATCTGAGTTCGAGTGATCCACGACTCTTGCATCGACCAATTCAATTTCAATTTCCCTAAACCAAGAAAACATCCAGAGTCCGAGTGCTGCACCGACCCACATACAGCACGTAAAGATGAAAACAAAAAATGGAAACATGATAATTGCGGAAACTAATCCCTGCCATCCTGTTTGGTACTCACCATTGAAGTTCACTGTTGAAGCTCCGAATGCCGATGTTATACCGCAAAAAAGGCAGAATAGCCCCATTGGAATCAGCGTGCTAACAAAGATCAATTTAAAGAGAGATTTCTTTTTTAATTTTTTACCTCTTATTTTCATTAGCTTTCAGATCTTTAGAAGAATATACACCCGGCCTGTGAAGAACTAAGTGCAAGGACTTATCGAATTATTTTGGGCGTTACTTGGGCGGCTTGTTGAACGAAGCCGCTGGCGGCAATGTCTTAAAAGTTGTGATTATTATAGTTGGCCGTCAGACGGTTAAGCTGACGACCTTTATGATTAATAAAAAACACATCACCAATAAGGTACTCACATGCCTATGAGTCAATGCAGCGTTTTGCTGAATATCTGCAACTGCAGGATTTTCGATTGCGTACGATGCAAGGCTATTATCGTCATGTCGGTTTGATCGCAACTCATTATGCCTGCGATCCACAAGGGTTAAGTGACGAGAATGTTGATTGCCAAGCTAGGTGGGTATTTAGCAAGAAAAAGCGATTGGCCGCCTGGAACGCT
>CAZTSB010000065.1:0-40162 GCA_964616435.1 uncultured Puniceicoccaceae bacterium
TTCTTACTCATGCCATCGTTTTAGGTGAAGACTTGTCTTAGGTAAAGCAATTTACTTTATACTCTTTTCAAACACGCAATTACTCCTATAAATGCCAAATATTACACGCCAATAATTCTATTATGATTAAAAAACTAATCCTCTTTCCATTAATACTCTTCTTCGTTGTCGTATTGATCGCTTATTTTTTCGGTTCCTCACTATTAAACAAAGGCGTCAAAGCCGGAGTAGAAACCTTCGGGCCGAAAGTAACACAGACTCCCGTACGATTGGACGAGGTCAAGCTTTCCATTTTATCCGGCAACGGCCTCTTGAGCGGATTGTACGTAGGCAACCCGGAAGGCTTCAAAAGTGAAAACATTTTTACCCTTGGTCACATTGAAGTCGACATCGTCTCCAGTTCCCTCCTGAGCGATGAAATTGTCATCAATAAAATTTATATCCAAAAGCCTCACATCAGTTACGAAAAAACATTGAAAAGTTCAAATTTGAAGGAACTGCTCAAAAACATAGAAGAAAGTACCGGCAGCGGCGACACTCAGGAGACCGAAGCCCCGCAGCCCGACGACTCTGAAGAACCTGGCAAAAACGTGCTCATTAAGCAGTTCGTCATCGAAGAGCCAAATGTATTTCTGGGCGTAATTGGCATCGGCGCTACCGTTATACTTCCCTCCATCGAACTGAACAATATCAGTAGTTCCGAAGAGGAAATTGCGGCAATGATTCTCAAGGAAGTGATTGCGAAACTTTTTGAAAGCATCAAATCCGAAACAAACACCACCGCCGATTCAATCAATAATGCTGCCGGGGAGATACTTGATTCTGTAAATGAGACCTACAAAGAGCCGCTCAAGGAGGTAAAGAATCTGTTTGGAAAATAAGCACGCTTGGTGCTTGCCCCCGAGGCATTTGAAATTAGAAAGTAGCTAATGGGTTGACATACGGATTATCCCAAACGAAAAAACCATTGCTAAATAAAAAATCGCCCGCTTTTCAACGTGTTCAGCCTTTTATCCAACGACATCGGTATCGACCTTGGCACAGCAAACACACTCGTGTTTGTTAAGGACAAAGGCATCGTTCTGCGCGAACCCAGTGTTGTCGCCGTCTATACTTCAACCAAAAAAGTCTGTGCTGTCGGCTCTGATGCCAAAAGAATGTTAGGACGCACTCCCGAAAACATTACAGCAATACGTCCGATGAAAGATGGTGTGATTGCCGACTTTGACATTACGGAGGCGATGTTGCGTTACTTTATAAAAAAGGTAAATCGTGGAAAGCTCTTTTCAGCGCCTCGCATCGTTGTCGCAGTGCCTTCGGGGATTACCGAAGTCGAACGCCGAGCTGTAAAGGATTCTGCAATTCGTGCAGGGGCACGCGATGTTCTACTGATCGGTGAGCCTCTGGCTGCGGCAATTGGTGTTGGTCTCCCGATTGATGAACCGGCGGCAAACATGATTGTCGACGTTGGTGGAGGCACGACGGAAGTTGCCATTATTTCGCTTGCAGGCATTGTTTACACAAAAAGCATCCGCGTGGGCGGAGATGAAATTGATGCCGCCATTATTAATTACATGAAACGTGCTTACAATCTGCTGATCGGTGAAAGCACCGCTGAAGAAATCAAGATACGCATCGGCTCGGCATTTCCGGATGATGAAAAAGTCTCTATAGATGTACGTGGTAGAGATTCTGTCGCCGGCCTGCCAAAGACAATCACAATCACATCTGCCGAGATACAGAATGCACTTAGCAGCACTCTGGCATCTATTGTCGATATGGTCAGAAGCGCTCTGGAACGATGCCCGCCTGAATTATCCGCAGATCTTATTGACCGCGGATTTGTACTTGCAGGTGGTGGCGCTTTAATTCGCGGCCTTGATCAGCTCCTGAGTGACGCCACAGGCTTGCCTGTAATTATCACGGACGATCCGTTAAGCGCCGTTGCCAATGGAACAGGTATGGTATTGGAAGAGTTAGCCTTTCTCTTAAAAGACCCTACCGGAAACACTAAAACCTAACGACTGAACGTGGCGAAAGACCGCCTCGATAAATTTAAACCTGCCATCTTGCTCGGCATCTTTCTTGCCGTCTGGTGGGCCCTACCCGTTGTAGTCAAATCATTCGTACGTGTTAGTTTTTCCGAATTCCAGGCGCCGGTCTGGATTGTCTCATCCTATCTGGATAATCTGGGTAGTTTTTTGTCGAAAAGTAATCACTCCAAAGAAGACCTTATTACCGCCGGTCGTGAACTTGCTCGGCAGAAAGCGTTTTACCAGCTAAAGACTCAGCAGAATAAAATCCTGGAAGAAGAAATCACCCGTCTGGAGTCTATACTCAACATGCCGAGCCGCATCGAATTTCGCTACGAGGTTGCACGCGTGATTCATCGCGACCTCAACTTATGGTGGCAGCAGATAACGGTTCAAAAAGGCAAAAACTATGGCATAACGGAAGGGGCCGCAGTTGTTTTTGAGGGAGGGGTCGCCGGTCGTGTGATTGAAGTTAATTTGTTGACCAGTAAGATTGAGCTCATCTCCAGTCCTGACTTCCGGATGGCTGCAAGCTTTGAGCAAGACGGTCGACCGGTTGTCTATCAAGGTGTATTGCAAAACGGCTTTGGTAATCCGATTGGTGAGGTGCGAGATGCGCCCGAAGATCTGAGAGCCAGCACGCAAAATCCTCTTCGACTCATTTCCACCGGACTGGGCGGCACGTTTCCTCCAGGACTGACTATCGGCAATGTCGTCTCCATGGAACCCGGCAGCTCCGGGATTTTTCAAGCAGGTGAAGTACAGTTGGATAAACGTCTGCTCAATCTTCACGAAGTTACCGTATTGGTTCCCCTTAATCTCCCTGATTTAAGATAACAATGCACTTTGACTTGCGCGTACTCGTCTTCTGGGCGGCCAATCTCTTACTTTTTTTACTGGCTATGTTAGTAAATTCACAGCTATCTCCGTTTTCACTTTATATGATTTTACTCGGACCGATGCTAGTGCTACCAGCATTACGCTTTAAACCCCCGTTGCTCATTCTATGCAGCTTCATTACAGGCCTTTCACTGGATGCCCTGTTGCCACAGCCCTATTGGCTTTTCGTCTACGGCTTTCCGGTTATCGGTTTGTTCATTCGATCCATTCGCAGCCATTTCCGCACGGAAACCAGCTATCGCTTCGTTTTGCTGGCCCATATTGCCAATCTTGCATCGATTGCTTTGCTCTATGTCAGTCAAGGCATTTACTTTGAGCAATTTTCCGCTTCTCTGATGCAGATACTTTCTATCATCTTACTTTCTCATACAATCTTATGCATTGTAGCGCCTTGGTTCTTCAGTTTTGAACGGCTTTTATTCCATCTTCTAAAAATCGAGTATGCCAACGAAGATGAGTTTTCCGTGCTATGAGTCAGTATGAAGCACATACGGCAGATGACCCGCGGATTTTCTTTTTCTTAAAGATTGTCGCAGCTGCCAGCCTGATTCTGGTCGCCGGGCTTACATGGAGTCAGTTGGTAGACATCAACGAGTATCAGGAAATTGAAAAACGCCAGACCGAACGCCGTATCCTGATACCCGGGCCACGCGGAGATATTTACGACCGCAACGGTAAACTGCTCGTTGGCAACCGCCCCCACTACTCTGCAGTCACGTATCTGGACGATCTTCGCCCTGGATTTCGCAAAGAATATTCAAGAGTCATCAAAGCCGAGCGCAAGCGCATCATTGAGGAATATGAAAGCACTCCGGAAGCGCGTCGTCCCTCAAAAATGCCCATCCCAAACTACTCAAAGTGCGTGTGGGATGCCCGGCTAAATGTCGTCAACCATTACATCGCACAGATCAACGCTATTACCGGACGGGATGACTCCATCACAAAAACGAAATTGATTCGGCACTTCAATGAACAGCTGCTACTACCATTGCCACTGGTCGAAGATCTCACTTCGGACCAGTATGCCAGACTCGTTGAGCAAATACCCGTCGACTCACCAATCCAGGTCTACACCAGCACTGCCCGCTACTATCCCTATGGCGAACTGGCGGCACACCTTTTAGGCTATGTGCAGAACACCTTTCCGGATCGCAGCGAAATTCCGAATGATGGCATCAAGACATTTACCTTCAAAACAAAGCTTGGGAAAACAGGTCTGGAGCGATCATTCAATGACTTGCTTACCGGAACAACCGGAATGGAGCTATGGCGCGTCGATCCACTCGGTTTTCAGGATACTCGCCTCGAAATGACACCACCCAAACAAGGATCCCCTCTGATCACCAGCATTGACATTGATCTACAGCTCGCTGCCGAAATTGCTCTGGGAGAACGCACCGGAGCTGCCGTAGTGCTTGACGTTAAATCCGGAGAAGTACTCGCCATCCTAAGCCATCCCACATATAACCTGAATGACCTCAGCCCATTCATTCCGCGCAATGTCTTTGACGAAATCAACGAACGCGGCGCTTGGCTGAATCGAGCCCTGCAACTTTCCTACCCGCCCGGCTCTACCTTTAAGCTCATCAGCTCCATCGCCGGCTTGTGCAATGACACAATTGATGCTGCAACTACACATGACTGCAGAGGCGTCTTTACTTTGGGAAAGCGCGCCTTTCGTTGTCATTCCAGTTATGGACACGGCGAAACCGACTTGCCCACTGCCATCGAGAAAAGCTGCAACATTTTCTTTTATATCGAAGGATTGGAAATGGGCATCGACATCTTGAGCGCCGAAGCAAAGCGCTTCGGTCTTGATCAGCGAACAGGAATTGAAGTCCCCTTCGAAACCAAACGACTCGTTATTCCTACAAAACCATGGAAAAAAAAGGCTGGACTGGGCGGCTGGGTTCCGGGAGACACTGCAAACACTGCCATCGGCCAGGGCTTTCTGCTACAGACACCTCTGCAAATGGCAGCCATGATTGCCTCCATAGCACGCAACGAAACCCGCACAAAAACGACGATACGCGCGCTCACCTATGGACAAGCGCTACAGGTCGATCATGGCGGTGAATCGATCGGCCTGACAAAGAGCCAAAAGGCTATCCTCTGGGAAGGCATGGAGCGCGTCGTAGGCCCTAAAGGAACCGGACGTCTGGTGCAAATTGATGATTTTCGCATCGCCGGAAAAACCGGTACGGCAGACTTCCGTGCCCATGGCAAAGAAGTCAACCTCGCCTGGTTTATAGGCTTTGCGCCGATCGAAAACCCACAAATCGCTGTTGCCGTGATGGTTGAAGGCACTGAAGAAAGCCAGACCTACCAGGGCGGCTCTACTGCCGGACCAATCGCAAAAGACATCTTCCTGAAATTTATCGAGAAGTATCCCGAACGTGCGGGTTTTTCAGTTGCACAATAAGAAGCTTTCCACCAGAGACTTTAACAGATGTAACTTAGGTTGAGTTTATCAGGTGCAACTTAGTCCGCAGGTTTTATCGCTTTAAACTAATTATGGATTCTGCCAACAAACAGCATGCCCATTCTTTGAAGGAGGCGCTCCTTTTTATAAAACACTATTTCCTTAGCCCCCTAAAAACTGGTTCCATCTATCCAAGCTCCCCCGCTCTTGGCAAGGCGATGGTTTCCTTTCTCAAAAATAAAGAGCAGAGCACTGTAATAGAACTGGGTCCTGGCACCGGCTCCATCACCAACACCTTAGTTAAATCCAGCATCGTTCCTGACAATATCTACACCTGTGAAATCTCTTCGTGTTTTGTTGAGCACATGCTTAAACGCTTTCCTGAAATTCATACACGTGAGGGAGACGCTTCAGAGTTAACTCGGGTTTTCGAAGAACTCATAGGCAAAGTGGACTGTATCTTCTCGGGATTACCACTTAAAAGTATACCTTCAGCAATCGTTGATAAAATAGTCGATCAAGTATACGAAATCCTAGCGCCCCAGGGAAACATTATCCAATTCACATATGACTTGAGACCCAGGAAATCTGTACTTCATAAACGGTTTAAACATATTGGCTCAAAGATTGTAGTCGCCAATCTTCCACCGGCACGTGTCGACGCCTTTATCAAAGAGTAAACTCACAATAACAGCGTACGTATATCCGTATAGCCGCCACTCTCCAATCGCAGCAATTTGGGGAACACATCAATCAATTTGCGGGCACAGGTCTTACCGTCCGGCATCGCTTCGGTACCTTTGGCTGCTTTTAGAACTTTAATAGGTGGATAACGATCATCCTCCGGCAGGCCGGTCAGATAGTCCTGCATTTCTGTATCGACCAGCCCCGGCGCCAACGATGTAAAATGCGTTTCCGGCCGCTCACCCGCATACAACTTAATCAGCATGTTCAATGCCGCTTTCGATAAGCTATAACCATTCCAGCCGCGACTGCCCGACTGGGATGCTCCGGTCGAAACGGCGACGACCTGCTGCACCGTGCGTTCTTGGGAAAAAATTGTATCCAGTATCCACTTGTTGGCCCAAAGGTTTACTTCCATCGTCTCACGCAGATCAGTCAAAGGCGTGTCTTGCATGTCGCGAATTTCTCCAAGCTTGGCAGCATTCAGAATGACGACATCAAAACGATCCACACTCTGAATCTGCTGATTTAATAAAGCCTCACCCGCATCCGCATCCGATAAATCAATTGTCTGAAAATGCAGTCCCTGATCGACCAAATCGTCCGGCACACGACGACTGCAGCCATAAACCGTAGCGCCTTGCTCCAGGTACATTTTAGCGAAACCATGCCCAAGGCCGGAACTAACCCCTGTTATGTAAATTGTTTTTGGCATCTAAAGGGATAACATGACATAGCCCTTATATGTCAATTACAGGTTCTTATACCAAATCTAAAAAGGGTTGAGCTATTTACGTGGAAGCGGCTTCCAGCCGCTTAGTTTGTTATGTAGCAGCGGCAAGATGCCGCTGCTAGTGTGATCATGACTACATACGATCCAATCAGTGAAAATCTGATCGCCACCGAACCGGGAAACGGAGGTGAAGCGAATCGTTTCTTGAAAGAAGCGCGTACGAGTGTCAGCAACTTTGACCTGACAGTTGAATGACCGAGGAGCACTGCACACCCTTATCGACACTTACTGCAAGCCTGCCTAAGGAAGCGACCCCTTGCACGGTCGTGCAAAGGGGTGTTGCACCCTCGTGCAAGGAGGTATTGCACCCTCGTGCAAGGAGGTGTTGCACGGTCGTGCAAGAGGGTGTTGCACAGTCGTGCAAGGGGGTGTTGCACGGTCGTGCAAGGGGTCGCTTCCTTAGGCGCAAAGACCTCAGGTGTAGTACTGGAGAGGGTATGGTCGCGCTTAGGCAAGCGATCCATGTTAGCTTCCAAGCATAATTCAATTCAAATTCGTAGCAACATGTCGAATAGAAAAGGTAGCGCAGGTGCGTCCTCGCACCGCATCGAATGTTCGGGCACTCTGGCTCACGCGATGCAGGTGCGCACCTGCATCGTGTCCTGCGAAGCTTACAGAGCGAAGCGGGGACGGTGTCGCGCTACCTTGCTACATATTTGAATTGCATCCTTTAAAGATTCTTGACGACGGCAGCTTTCAAAATTTTGTCAATGGAACAACTTTCTGTTGGTGGCTATCATAAATTTATGTTTTCCTATTTCATCATTAAGTTCGATCATGTTTGATACCACATCTTTTACATTCAAATATTGTCTGGTCGGGATGTCTGTTTTTTCCATCTTTTTGTCCTGGATAAGCACCCGAAGGGAGACACCTGTGCTAATTCTGACAAATCGATGGTTGCGCTGGCTCCTGTTTGCCGGAACCTTTGCGTATTTGCTGAGAATGTTTGAGCTTTCATTGCGTCCTGACTGGGTCCATCTTACAGTCGGATTCATGCTATGGTTTCTGCTTGAAACGGGCTATAACTGGATTGCGATCAATGCACTGAGCCGAAGCGATATACCGCTTTTCCCCAAGTTTAAAGTAAACATGGACGGAGATGAATGGCCACAGGTCGCACACTTTGACAAAATCAAGAATTGGCTCGAAAAAAAGAATTTCAAGCGTCTGGCTGTTCTTAAAGCAGAGCTGTTAGAAGAGATGTTTCTGCGAACTTCCATCTACGAAAGCTCTGATCGAATGACGCGTTTACAGATTCTGTTTGTACCCAGACGGAAAGATGGAGCGTCCGCATTTTTCACAATATCTACCAATGGGCAGGAAGATCACCGGCTGATTACGGATAATCATGCGCTTCCGTTCGGTGGATACTATCCGGAAAACTGGAATTGTGCGCGCAAGCCACTAATCGGATCACTTGAAAAGTTGTTTCGGCTTCACGAAAAACGTTTGGTTAAAATAAGCTTTACACCAGCTTCTTTCGAAGACGAACCGCTTGAAGAATTGAATCAGCAACAAAATTTGCTGGAGCGTCTGAATACAAAATGTGGTTTTCTGAATCCTTTGCAGTACTGGGAAGAGAGCGGTCGATTAACCTACGACGGACGCTATCGTCTTTGGAAAGAAATGTGGCTGATCGCTTATCTGGGCAGATCGGTGTCCTAATGGCAGCGGCGCTTTGTCGCCTTTTTACATTTTGATAAATGAGTAAATCTCTCAGACCATCTCTAGGAAGGTTCGCGACTATGGATCCAAGGTCGAAATCCTCATCGAAATCCAAATCGATTGCGACTTCGATGAGGATTTGGATTTGGATAATGAGTAAATCTCTCAGACTTTCTTAGATTTGGTATAAATGGGTGATAAAATTAGTGTTCAACGTTCACCAGCCCGATCAGGAACTCGCGGTTGCCGTCCGTGCCCTTAATGGGTGAATCCATACTGCCAATCAGGGATGCGCCCGGAAGCTCTACTAAGGCAAAATCCTGAATAGTTCTCAGGACCCGTTCCTGGACTGCTTCGTCACGGATGATACCGCGCCCGGCATCGACTTCGTGCTTCTCGGCCTCGAACTGTGGCTTAACCAGAGCAATCAGATGGCCGCCGAGTGCCAGGAATTGCCAGACGGCAGGGAGGATTTTGGTCAGCGAAATAAAGGACACGTCGATTACGATCAGTGGATAGTTGTCAAAGGGCAGGTCGCCTGGTTTCAGATGGCGCGCATTGGTTTTCTCGATGTTGATGACCCGGTCGTCGCGAAGCAGCTTGTTGTGCAGTTGCGCACGCCCGACGTCGACACAGGTTGCACTGATGCTGCCGCGCTGCAGACAACAGTCGGTGAAGCCACCGGTCGAGGCGCCTATGTCGAGGTGGCGCAGTCCGGCGACATCAATCCTGAAACGATTCAGGAACCCTTCGAGCTTTTCACCGCCGCGGCTGACGTAGCGTGGGGGCGCCTCGACATGAACCGGATAATCCATAGGGAAGGTATGTCCCGGTTTGTCGAGACGTTCGGTGCCGACTCGGACTTTGCCGGCAAGGATCAATGCCTTGGCTTGCGAGCGAGTGCCGGCGAGCCCTTTCACTACAAGAAGTTCGTCGAGGCGGAGCTTTTGGGATGCAGGGCGATTACTCATTGTGTGAACTTTTTGAACATCGTACGTTGAACGCTGAATATCCAATGTTGGAAGTTCGACGTTCAAAGTTCAACATCAGGATGGACTCTCAGGGGGCTTCGGCTGGTTTGCCGTCGACAGGGCTACCGAGCTTGAGCGAATGTGCAAATCTCTCTGCGGGAATGGGATTTCGATATTGTGCTCCTTTAAGGTATCCCATAGGCCGAGCAAGACCTGGCTCTTGACATTGCTGACTCCGTTGATCGGATCGGATATCCAGAAGCGCAATTCAAAATCAACGGAACTGTCTCCGAATCCCATCAGGTTGCAGATCGGTTTGGGATAGTCCAATACACGCTTGACCTTTTGGGTTGCTTCAATGGCCAATTGAATGCATTCGTGCGGATTGGCATTATAGGAAACTCCGAAGGGCACTTTCATGCGCACCATGTTATTGGTAAATGTCCAGTTGATAACGTTCTGGGTAATCAAATCTTCGTTAGGTATCAGATGTTCTGTTCCATCACGAGTTATTACAGAGGCGTAGCGTGCACGCAGATTGTTGATCCAACCGTAGGTGCCGTCAATTTCGATCACATCGCCGGGTTTGATGGAATTGTCCATGAGCAGGAGTATGCCGCTAATAAAGTTTGAGACCACTTTCTGCAGACCAAAGCCAACACCCAAGCCGATTGCACCACTAAGCACAGTAATCGCCGACAGATCAATGCCTACCGAACTCATCGCGACAATGATGGCGATAGTGATAAAGGTGATACGCATCATTTTGGCGGTTAAAACCTTCAGTGAAGAGCTTATCCGTGGTATGCGATTTATCTGGGTTTCAATGACTCCGGAAATTGCTAAAACAATCCAAAGGCTGAATGCGAAGGCAAAGATGCCCGACAGGACGTTCCAGGCAGAAATCGTCGTAGAACCGATAGTGAAACTTAGCCTGCGCAGTGTCTGGATGCTGCTATCAATGTTGGATATACTGAAAATCCCTGTTAAAAAATAAGCGATCACAGCTGCTGACCGTGCCCAGAATAATTTGGGAATGAAACTGGTAACAAGCCCGATCAGCACCCATAACACACCTAAAATGCTGAAAAGGCGGAAGATGGGTGTTTCCACCTTCAGGAAAGTACAAACGCCAAAAGCGGATGCAATTAAAGCCAAAAAGATTAGGAATGATTGGTTGCGTTGAACCCAAAGTATGGGGTTGCTGCCGTTTGCAATCTCATCATCGGTGCCGTGATTGATTTTCAGCGCCTTTGAAGTAAAAATTAACAGCAGGGAAGTTATCGCGAGTTGCCAGAGGTTTTGAACTTCAAAAAGGTTTTCTGTCAGCAGAAATTCCTTCCAACGGTCTATAATAAACATGCGGGGAGATAAATACACTTGAAGTATGACTGCAATCTTTTTGCTCTGAGATAGATGCAAAAAGGTTAGCCGATGAAAAGACAAAACGACACATGCTTATGAGTGCAGAAGATGTATGTACCCTTGTTTCGGGCGAAGATGGACTGGCCCTGCATACGATTGATATGCAAGGAAATAACCTAAGCATTCGCGCCGATTTTCACGGAGCTACGACTACCTATCGCCGCAAAAAAGGCGGTGGAAAGGGACAGATGATTGCCAAAGCCGTCGGCGTGAAAGGTAGTCTGCATCCCTATGTATTGGACGCAACTGCCGGACTCGGCAAAGATGCCTTCGTGCTTGCAAGTCTTGGATGTCGAGTCACGCTACTGGAGCGATCGTCAATCGTGCATGCTCTGCTGGAAGATGGTTTGGAGCAAGCCAGGAAATTCGGTGCTTCCGAAGATGCGGAGCTAGTAAACATCCTGGACCGTATGGAATTGATCGGTGGTGATGCATTGGACTATATGGAGGCGGTTTTGCCAGAAGAGCGACCCGATGTTGTCTATCTCGACCCCATGTTTCCACCGCGAACGAAATCCGCCCAGGTTAAAAAAGAAATGCAGGTGTTTCATCAACTACTTGGCGCTGATAAAGACGCCGATGCACTGCTGGAGCCAGCGCTAAAAGTTGCTCGCCATCGCGTCGTCGTGAAGCGCCCGCGCATCGCTCCGGCCTTATCTGATTCTGAACCGAGTCATCAGCTTGAAGGCAAGCGCAACCGCTATGATGTGTATGTGATACCTAAAGTTTTTTTATAGAACAAATGGTTGTAATCAACAATTTACTAAGGACAGGGTCGGAATGATTACACAGAATAGTTTATAGCTAAGCCTGAAATTATTTGAACAAATTGTGCATTGGGTAGCGCGGCACTGTCCCCGCTTCGCTCTGTAAGCTTCGCAGGACACGGCTCGGTGCGCACCAGCGTCGTGTGAGCCAGAGCGCCCGAGCTTCGATGCGGTGCGAGGACGCACCTGCACTACCTTTTTACCAAGGAAAGGACACCTTTGAGTGTAAAAGTAATTCCAAGCTTAGCTATAAAACCTTAGAATATTCTTAGCTCACAATTGCTCCTCTGGATTCTAATGATTTATGTTTTCAACAATTTCTTGAGCGATAAAGTCTGAGACCACCGGCAGAGCTTTATCGTGAGCGATAGGAGTTACACTATCATCATATTGCATAAAGAAAAAACCTCCAACAAGAGGAATAATTCCAAATTCAAGCCAGCCAACTCCCGTCCATGTTCGATTGATAGCGGCATGCCGAATATCAAGGTCAATAGGAGTAATGACTGAACAGATCTGAGCACCTGATTTTGCATCAGTAATTAATACAGAAACATGGTGTTCAATTGTGTAATTATAGCCATGCCATGCAGGTGTAAAAATAAGGAACCCAGGCCAATTGATTAGAAAATTCCATCCAGATCCTTTGTAATTCGAATCAACTGTAACTGTTGCGATATAATCTAAACTTTCTTTATTAAGGATAGCAGAAGTTGTTGTCCAGATATTATATTTCTGAAGAGATTCTGCAATCTCTTTAACAAGCCTTCTCCCTTCCATGTCATATGAATCTGCAACGATTCCAACACGAGCTTGTTCCGGGAGCGAAATTAGTGACGTACTTCTATAAGTATTAAGGTTTTTGATGTCTAATTGATGTGTACAACCAGAGATAAAACTAGCGATAATAATTCCAGCAATAATTCTTATATTCTTTTGCATCTATTTTGTTTGTTATAGGTGTATAGGATTAAAATTAGTGAAAATTCTATTAGCAATTCTCAAATTCGGTGTTTAACAGCGCTACCCCTTGTAAATCTTGAGCAAGGCATCTGCGATCTGTGACGGATTGCGGGCGATGGAGACGCCGGCGTCTTCCATTGCGGCAAATTTGGCTTCGGCGGTTCCGGCTCCGCTGGCGGATACAATAGCGCCGGCATGGCCCATGGTCCGGCCCTTGGGCGCGGAGGCTCCGGCGATGAATCCGGCAACTGGCTTTTTGACGTGCTCTTTGATGTAGGCGCAGGCCGTTTCTTCGGCATTGCCGCCGATTTCACCGATCATGATAATGGCGTCGGTGTCAGGGTCTTCGTTGAACATGCGAATCGCGTCAAGTTGTGAAGTGCCGTTAATTGGGTCGCCACCAATACCGATACAGGTAGATTGGCCGTGACCGCGCTGGGTCAGCTGATAGACGGCTTCGTAAGTCAGTGTGCCGGAGCGTGAAACTACGCCAACGCGTCCGGGCTTGTGAATGTAGCCGGGCATGATGCCGATCTTGCATTCGCCGGGGGTAATGATTCCCGGGCAGTTAGGTCCGATCAGGCGTGTCTTTGTTTGGTGGAAGTAGAGGCGTCTGCGTACTTCGGCCATATCGCGCACCGGAATGCCTTCGGTAATGCAGATGACCAGCGGAACTTCGGCATGAATTGCTTCGAGTATCGAATCGGCGGCGAAAGCGGGGGGGACGAAAATCACCGAAACATTGGCGCCGTGTTCTTTGACAGCTTCGGCTACAGTATTGCAAACCGGTACCTTGTCTTCCCACATCTGACCGCCCTTGCCGGGAGTTACGCCGGCAACAATGTTGGTGCCGTATTCAATACATTGCTGTGCGTGGAAAGTGCCGGTCTTGCCAGTGATGCCCTGAACGACCAAGCGGGTGTCTTTATTTACGAGAATGCTCATATGTGCCGATTTGTTTATTAAAAACGGCAATATCATAATCCTTTCCGTATGGAGTCAAGGCTGCGTAAGGAAGAACTTTGAACTTCGAAGATACAGTGTACTAAATATCAAAAGTGAGGAAAATGTGCTTAGTTGACGAAGCCGAAACGGAGTGTTGGAATCCGATAATTGACTACGAAGAGCAAGAGTCTGGTTTGAGCTTGAACTTTGGGAAGGAAGTTCGCATTGCTCTAAAATTAAGTTATGATCGATGTGAAGTTATTACGTGAGCAGCCGGACAAGGTGCGGTCTGCGATTGCCCATAAGAAATTTACCTGCGATATCGACGCGGTTCTGGAACTGGACAAGCTTCGCCGGGGAAGAATAACGGAGGCGGAGCATGTGCGTGCTCAGCAGAAGGCTGCCAATAAAGAAATGGCTGCGCTGCCCAAGGGATCTCCGGAATTTATTGAAAAGGTTCGGGAGATGAAAGCCATTGGCGCCAAAGCAAAGGAACTGGAAGCTGCTGCCAAAGAGGCAGATGAAAACTTTCAACAGGCATTATTGTCGATCCCGAATCTGGCGGACCCTTCAGTGCCGATCGGAGATGATGAGGACGCGAATGAAGTGGTTGCGGCCTGGGGAGATGCAGATGCGGACTTTCCACACGCGCTCCCGCACTTCGACATTCCCTGGTTCGAATCGGGTATCGACTTTGCTCGAGGCGTGAAAGTCGCCGGGGCTGGTTTTCCCTTTTATGTCGGTGAACTCTCGCGTCTGGTGCGCGCTCTGATCAATTTCTTCCTGGAAGAGGCGCGTCAGTCGGGATACCAAGAAGTTGCTGCGCCCATTCTGGTCAACGAGGCGAGCGCGACTGCGACGGGACAACTTCCGGATAAGGAGGGACAAATGTATGTGGATGTGAATGAGGGCCTGTATCTCATTCCCACGGCTGAAGTGCCCGTAACGAATTTTTATCGCGATGAAATTCTGGAGGCGGATCAGTTGCCGATACGGCGTTGCGCATACACGCCTTGTTTTCGGCGTGAGGCGGGAAGTTGGGGCGCCCACGTACGTGGTTTAAATCGATTGCATCAGTTTGATAAGGTTGAGCTGGTAAAGTGGACGGATGCGGAAAGCAGCATGACCGAACTTGAGTCCTTGCGAGCCGATGTGGAAAAGCTTCTTCAAAAATTGGAGTTGCCGTATCGAGTCCTGCTCATGTGTACCGGCGACATTGGCTTTCCCCATGCCAAGCAATACGATCTGGAGGTGTTTGCAGCAGGACAAAAGCGTTGGCTGGAAGTATCCAGTTGCAGCAACTTTACCGATTTTCAGGCACGTCGGGCAAACATACGTTATCGCGGCTCGGAAGGCAAGCCGGTGACTGCGCACACGCTCAACGGCTCCGCTCTGGCAGTGCCCAGAGTCCTGGCAGCGATTCTTGAAAATAATTTGCAGGGCGACGGACGTGTGCGGTTGCCCGAATGTTTGCATCCATGGATGCAGCAGGAGTATGTTGGTGGGCAGTGATTTTATTACAGGAAAGCCAAATTTTGGCTTTCCTCGCTACGGGCAAATATGCCATACACGTCAATAAGTTTTCCCATCATCTAATGTTCACACAGAGGTTTGCTATCCCATGATACGTATAATTGGTCGCTCGGTATTGACTGCAATCCATGAGTTGGGGGAGATCAGTGTGTTTGGCAGTAGCTCTCTGGGCCGATTTTTTGTACAGCGTCACCGGCTGGCGAAGCTGGTGTCTGCGATTCATGAGATTGGAGTTCGGTGCTTTCCGATTGTCGCAATTGTCGGGCTGTTTACCGGATTGGTGATGGGCTTACAGCTTTATTATACTCTGGTCAAATTTGGCGCAGAATCTGCGCTGGGTACTGCGGTGGCGCTGTCGCTGATTCGTGAGCTGGGGCCGGTGTTGACTGCTTTGATGATTGTTGGTCAGGCAGGTTCGGCTCTGGCGTCGGAGCTTGGGATTCAGCGCAATGATGAGCAAATTGATGCCCTGCAGACGATGAGCATTGATCCACTGGGCTATCTTGTGGGACCGCGGTTACTGGCCGCATTGATCTGTTTCCCGATGCTGACGGCTGTGTTTGACCTGATTGGGATATTTGGTGGTTACGTGACGGGTTGCCTGCTTTTGTATGTGGATGGAGGCGTTTACTGGAACCGTGTATTCGAGAGCATGGTCTGGCTGGATGTGCAGGGTGGTTTTATCAAGTCACTGGTGTTTGGTCTGGTGACTATCATGATTTGTGCGTATCGCGGATTTAACACACATAGCAAAGCTTCGTTTCCCGGAGTGCGCGGCGTTAGTGAATCGGCGACTCGGGCAGTTGTCTGGTCGAGCGTCATGGTGCTCGCCCTGGATTATTTAATTACTTCGTTTCTACTGTGATGAGCGACACATCGTTTTTGAAAATAAGCAGTTTGAAAAAGCGCTTTGGCGACAAGCGAGTGCTGAATGGTATTGATTTGGAGGTAAATCGCTCTTCAGTGACCACGGTCATTGGTAAGAGCGGTATTGGCAAATCAGTGCTGCTGAAGTGTATCGCTAACCTGATCACTCCGGATGCCGGTGAGATCGAGCTGGACGGACATACGATTGCGCATGGCCGCGCTTTTAAAAAAGCGGATGCGGTGCGCTTCAGTTACATGTTTCAGAACAATGCTTTGTTTGATTCGATGACTGCTGCGGAAAATGTTGCGCTGCCACTGGTTGAGGCATCCGGGATGAACCGAGTAGACATTCATGAGCGTGTTGCGGAAATGTTGGCAAGTCTGGAACTGGCAGATTCGGCAAAACGTTATCCCGGGGAGCTGTCCGGGGGAATGAAAAAACGTGTAGCGCTTGCCCGTGCTTTGATTACCAACCCGCAGATAGTCTTATTTGACGAGCCAACTACCGGTCTGGATCCGGAGCGCAAGTTCAGCGTATTTGAAATGATTGCTGATTATCGGGAGCGATTTGATTTTACTGCTTTACTGGTCAGTCACGACATACCGGAAGTATTTGAAATCAGCGACTATGTCGCCTGGCTGGATTCAGGGGTTATCCGATTTTTTGGAAGGCCCTCTGAGCTGGCGGACAATGCTGATTCCGCTCTTGCAGATTTTTTGAATAAGGCGAATTTTAATTATAAAAGAAAACGTACAGGGAAGAGAAGTGACCATGAATAACCGTAAAATTGAGTTTTTAGTTGGATGTTTTGTGCTCGTGGGGCTGGGAGCGGTTTTTTACCTGGCGATCCAAGTTGGTAGTGCGCGTGTTTTTGGGGGTGATCATTATACCTTGCAGGCGCGTTTTAACAGTGTCAGTGGCGTGAATGTCGGCAGTCGAGTTGAAATTGCCGGAGTCCGGATTGGGACGGTAAAGTCGATTGTCCTGAACGACGACTTTTATTCAATCGTCACTTTTGAACTGCCGGGTACAATTCAGTTAGATGATGATACAATCGTATCGATAAAAACCGCTGGCCTGATCGGAGATCGTTATTTAGGTATATCTCCGGGTGGTTCGGGAATACCTCTGGAAGCCGGTGACATGATTGTAGATACGGAATCTGCATTGGACATAGAGGGCCTGATCAGCCGTTTTGCATTCGGAGGTATTGACGAAAATAAAGAATAGTCATTTGTATGTGCCGTTATGAAGTTTAAGATATTAGCTATCTGTTCCATTTGCTTCCTGTCCGGGATGCCCGTGTATTCTCAGGAAGGCGAGGTTGCCAGGCTGGAAGCGGCAACAAAGGAAATTCTGGATATTCTCTATGAAGATGAATACAAGGATTATACTTACGAAGAGAAAGCGAGTGCGATTCAATCCGTCTTGGCGCGCGATTATGATTTGATGGTGCTCATACGCCGTACGATGGCACGGAACTGGAAATTGCTCAGCCCCCCCGAGCAAGTGAAAGTAAAGGATCTAGTTACAAAATTGATCATAAACGCCTTTATCGAAGGAGTTCAGGGACTGAATCGACCGACAATTGTATATGGTGAACTGGTAATGATTACGGACAAGCGCTTCGAAGTTCCTTCGGTGATCACTTTTTCTGATGGGAGGGTATTTAATATCGTTTATCGATTTGGGCGTTTGAGGACCGGATGGCAGATTTACGATATTGTAGCGGAAGAGGTCAGCGTTGTTTCAAACTATCGTCAGCAGATCAGTGACCATTTTCGCAAAGGTACCGGAGCTGAATTGATTGAGAAACTGGAGAAACTTCTTGAGGAAAAGAAATCGAATGAAACACCTGAACCTTAAACAAACAGTCCTGAATCACTTACGGATTTGTTTCTTTTTTTGTATAGCTGCAACCGGCCTTCAAGCGGATGACGGCTTTTTATCCGAAGACGATCTGTATGGGGATTTTGGGGATGAGTCGTTTGTAGTTAAAGATCCCCTGCAACCCTTGAATCGAGCCATTTTCAAATTCAACGACTTTGTCTTAGTCAATGTAGTGCGACACATTGCCAACGGCTATCAGGCAGTAACGCCCGATTTTGTCGAAAAAGGCGCTTCAAACTTCTTTCAGAATTTGAGGTATCCGGCTCGTCTGGCAGGTAATCTTCTTCAAGGTCGTTGGAAAGGCGCTCGGATTGAGACCGAACGCTTTGTCGTCAACACAACTCTTGGCATCGGCGGTATTTATCGGGCAGCTGATCATTTTGATCGAATGCAGCCGATCGAGTCTGAGGATATCGGTCAGGCGCTGGGCGCATGGGGAATTGGAGGAGGGCCTTACCTGGTGCTGCCTTTGCTCGGCCCCTCTAATTTTCGTGATCTGCTTGGCATGTTTGGTGACCGGGCAGTGAACCCGCTGAAAGTCCCTTTTTCTGTAATTGATGATTCTAATTTGCAGCTAGTGCTAGGTGCGACGGATTTTGTGACCAGTAGTCCAAGTATAATCGATATTTACATGAGGGTAAGACAGGATGCCATTGATCCTTACACCGCTATCAAAAGCGGTTACTCGGAAAGGCGCCGAGCCATGATCGGTAATTAAGCGTATAATAAACAAGTTTTACTGCCATTTGTCACATGTCAGATACAAAAGATAAATCGATTGATTTTATTCGTCAGATCGTAGCGGATGATGTCGCTGCCGGCAAACATGACGGACGCGTGCAAACACGTTTCCCGCCGGAGCCAAACGGTTATTTGCAGATCGGTCATGCAAAGGCGATTTGCCTGAACTTCAGTATTGCTGAAGAATTTGGAGGGCTGTGCAACTTGCGCTTTGACGATACCAATCCTGAAAAAGAGAGCGATGAGTTTGTCCGTGCAATTAAAGAAGATATTGAGTGGCTGGGCTTCCGCTGGGCGGAAGTCTGTTTTGCCAGCGATTATTTTGAACAACTCTTCGAGTGGGCATTACAGTTGATTGAAGCCAGCCATGCCTATGTGGACGAACTTTCTTTTGAAGAAATGCGTGAGTATCGCGGGACCTTAACTGAGCCGGGGCGTCCCAGTCCGTATCGTGATCGACCGGTTGAAGAAAGCGTGGAGCTTTTTAAACAGATGCGGGCGGGTGAGTTTGCCGATGGTGAAAAGGTATTGCGGGCCAGAATCGATATGGCTCACCCGAACATGAATATGCGCGATCCGGTGATGTATCGTATCAAGCGCATGCATCATCACCGTGTTGGCGATCAATGGTGCATTTACCCCAGTTATGATTTTACCCATGGCCAAAGCGATTCCATCGAGAAGATTACTCACTCGCTCTGTTCACTTGAGTTCGAGGATCACCGTCCCTTGTACGACTGGTTTATTGAGAAACTGGACATTTTCCCCTCGCGACAAATCGAGTTTTCTCGGTTGAACATGACCTATACGGTCGTGAGCAAACGGAAGCTGCGCGAATTGGTCGAAGGCAATCATGTCGAAGGTTGGGATGATCCGCGGATGCCAACCCTCTCGGGAATGCGGCGCAGAGGTTACCCGGCGGCCGCAATTCGCAAATTTTGTGAGACTGTCGGCATTACCAAGGTCAACTCTGTCAGCGATGTGGCATTGCTGGAACACGCTGTGCGCAATGAGCTTAACCGCACTGCAATCCGGCGTATGGCAGTATTCGATCCTCTGGAGATCGAGCTTACGAACTGGCCCGAAGACAAAGTAATTGAAGTGGATGCAGTGAACAATCCTGAAGACGAGTCAGCCGGCACACGAAAGATTCCTTTTTCCGGACGCCTTTTCATCGAACAGGATGACTTTAAGGAAGAAGCCGGGCGAAAATTCTTTCGCTTGAAAAAAGGAGGAGAGGTGCGCTTGCGTTACGCCTACATCATCCGCTGTGACGAAGTGATTAAAGATGCTGATGGCAGGATTATCAAGTTGCTGTGTTCGGTTGATCACAACACCTTGAATCGGCAGCCTGAAGACCGTAAAGTGAAAGGTGTCATCCACTGGGTAAGCGCCGGACATGCAGTGGAGCGACCGGTGCGTTTGTTTGATCGATTGTTTACTGAGGAGCATCCGGAGGCTGACAAAGACGTTCCGTTTATCGACTATGTGAACCCGGACTCACTTCAGGAGACCCGGGTGCTTTGCGAGCCGAGTTTGTTGGAAATGAAGCCGGGCGAGCAGTGCCAGTTTGAACGCATTGGTTATTTCTGTGTGGACAGTAAACTTTCGGGGCCGGGCGCACCTGTATTTAACCGTACTGTAGCATTGCGCGATACCTGGGCAAAGATAGCCAATAGAGTTTAAAAGGAGTAAAAAGCTGGAATTTAGATACTAAATATAGTTTCTTGTTGCCCGACAAACTGAAGTTCACTATGGCTTATAGAAAATGCGGGGGGAGTTCTTAAATGACAGAAGAAGAGTGGGAGCAACTATGTGACCGGTGTGGCAAGTGCTGCATGATCAGGCCCTCAATCTACATGTGTAAGGGCTATGACTGCCGTACTGGCAAATGTCGTGTCTATGAAAAGCGCACAGAGACCTATCCCTGCAACAAAGTCACCCCTCAGAATACATTGGAGCTGCACGCCAGAGGCATTCTGCCGGACACCTGTGCGTACGTCAGACACAAAAAAGGACTGCCACCACTGGATGTGGTTCCTCCCGTAAAAATGGTTCCATACGAAAAAGCGCCCAAGATTGTAAAAGATCAGTTCGAGGCAGAAACCAAACGCTGGGTTGCCGCTAAAAAGAAGGAGAAAAAGCAAGCGAACAAATCTCGCCCAAAATAGTTCTACTTTGATTACTTTTACACTCAAATGGTGTCTTTTCTTTGGTAAAAAGGTAGTGCAGGTGCGTCCTCGCACCGCATCGAATGCTCGGGCGCTCTGGCTTACACGAAGTTGGTGCGCACCGAGCCGGTGCTGCGAAGCTTACAGAGCGAAGCGAGAGGTGCTAGCCCTTATCCCATGTGCAATTTTTTCAAATATAACAAATAGAAAAAGGATTGAGCGAATGTAGAAGCGGCATCTTGCCGCTGGTCCATAACAAACTAAGCGGCTGGAAGCCGCTTTTACGTAAATAGCTCAAAACTTTTTAGATTCGAATTAAGCCGCTCAGAATAAGAGCCTGTAAGCTTCAAAACCGTGATGCTATTCCTGGCTCTCTGGTTCGGATTCCGCACTTTCTTCACCAGCTTCATCTTCTTCGGTTGCGATGACTTTGGAGATGCCAATTAACGCATCCTTACCCTTGGACAGGTTAACCAGTTTTACGCCACTTGCAGCACGTCCGGTGATGCGGACATCTTTGATCGGGCTGCGCACTGCCTGGCCTTTTTTGGTGAACATCATGATCTCGTCGTCATCGACGACGCTGAGCGCTCCCACCACCTTATCGGATTTGATCGCTATCGTTCCGGAACCGCCGCGTGACTGCTGTCGATATTCGGAGAATTCGGTGCGTTTGCCCAGTCCGTTGGCGCCAGCAATGAGGAGCTTGGCTGTTTCGTCAACGATCTCAATGGCGACTACAGTGTCGTTTTCTTTTTTCAGCTTGATGCCGCGCACACCGCGTGTCGCACGACCCTGATCGCGGAGGTCGCTTTCGGAAAAGCGAATGGATTGTGCGCTGCTGGTAATCAGCATGATGTCGTCATTTCCAGTCGTCAGTCGAGCGCCAATGAGTGTGTCGCCTTCATCGATTTTAATGCCGATAATGCCGCCCTTGCGGTGGTTGCGATAGTTGGAGAGCAGGGTCTTTTTAACGACACCTTTTTCGGTTGCGAGGACGATGCTCTGGTCCGAGGTGTCAAAGTCCTTCACGCAGATCATTGCGGCAATTTTTTCGTCTTTCTGGAGTTCCAGGATATTTGCAAGTGCACGGCCTTTGGAAGTGCGGGTGCCTTCGGGCAGATTGTATACCTTTTCAACATAGACACGTCCGTTGTTCATAAAGAACATGATGTAGTCGTGAGTGCTTGCAGTGAAGAGTTGCTCGACAAAATCTTCTTCGTATTGGCCGGAGCCGATGACTCCTTTGCCACCGCGTTTTTGGGAACGGTACTCGTCCAGCGATGTGCGTTTCATGAAGCCTTTGTGGGTTACCGTAATCATGCAGCCTTCATTGGGGATGATGTCTTCCATGCTCAGGTCGCCATCGATTGCGAGTATTTCGGAACGGCGCGGGTTGCCGTATTTGGCCTTCATCTCGAGTAATTCTTCTTTGATGACTTCGAGCAGGCGGGATTCGTTGTCAAGGATGTTACGGAGGTAGGCGATCAACTCCATGAGTGAGGCGTATTCTTCTTCGATCTTGTCGCGTTCGAGTCCTGTGAGTTGGTAGAGGCGCAGTTCCAGGATGGCATTGGTCTGTAGCTCGGTGATGGGATAGCTGGCCATCAGACGTTGTTTGGCTTCTTCGCGGTTTTTGGAGGCGCGGATGATCTTTACGAAGTCGTCGAGATTTTCAAGTGCGATCCTGAAGCCTTCGAGTATGTGGGCGCGTGCTTCAGCTTTGTTGAGCTTGAATTCTGTGCGGCGATAGATGACTTCGCGGCGATGATCAATGTAGCAACTGATCATCTCCTTGATATTCATTTGTTTGGGGCGACGGTTGTCGAGCGCCAGCAGGATGACGCCAAAGGAACTTTCGAGGGGAGTACTCTTATAGAGTTGATTGATGATTACGCGGGGAATTGCGCCGCGTTTGAGATCGATGACGATACGGGTCGTTTCAGTGGATTCGTCGCGCAGATCGGAAATGCCGTCAATTGCTTTGTCCGAGATCAGCTCGGCTATGCGTACAACAAGGGATGCCCGGTTTACGTTGTAGGGGATTGCGGAGATGATGATTTGTTCTTTGCCTTTGGTTTCAACTGCTTCGGCGATACCGCGGGTGCGCACGATTCCACGTCCGGTGCGCAGGTAGCTGTCGATGCCGGATTTGCCGTGTACGTATCCGCCACCGGGAAAATCCGGGCCGGGGATGATCTCGATCAGTTCATCAAGGGAAATGTTGGGGTTGTCGATGATTGCGCAGGCGCCGTCGATGATTTCGGATAAGTTGTGTGGTGGTATATTGGTTGTCATGCCAACGGCTATACCGGTGGAGCCGTTCATCAGTAGGTTTGGCAGTGCTGCCGGCAGTACGGAGGGCTCGGTTGTGCTTTCTTTGTAGTTGGGAACGAAGTCGACCGTATTTTCGTCGATGTCCTTGAGCAGTTCTTCGGAGATGGATTCGAGTTTACATTCGGTGTATCGATAGGCGGCGGGGGGATCTCCGTCGATCGAGCCAAAGTTACCCTGGGGAATAATCAGCGGGTAGCGCATCACCCAGTTCTGAGCGAGACGGACGAGTGTGTCGTAAACGGAGGTGTCTCCGTGGGGGTGATAGTTTTTTAGAACTTCTCCGACAACTCCGGCGCATTTATCGAAGTTGCGATTGTGCAGCAGGCCTTCACGCAGCATCGCGTAGAGTATTCGGCGCTGTACCGGCTTTAGTCCATCACGTACGTCGGGCAGGGCGCGGCTAATGATGACGGACATCGAGTAGTCGATGTAAGCCGTCTGCATGATTTCGACAATGGAGGTAATTTCGGCGCGGTCGTTATCCTCGTTGATTTCAGGTGGTTGTTCTTCGGACATCTTGTGGGAATGGGAAATTAAGTATTAGGAATCGACAATCGGAAGCCTGTTGTTCCGGGTTTGTTTTCAGTGTACTCAAACATCAAGGTAGGAAACGTTGAGTGCGTTGTCTTCGATGAAGGCGCGGCGTGAGGGGACATCTTCGCCCATTAGCATGGAGAATGTTCCGTCGGCGGCAGCGGCATCGGCAATGTTGACCTTGAGCAGGACGCGGGTGACGGGGTCCATGGTGGTTTCAAAGAGTTGCTTCGGATTCATTTCACCGAGACCTTTGTAGCGTTGGATGCTGAGCCCGCGACGACCGATTGTGCGAATGGTTTCGATCAGGTCGATGATGGAGTGCAGTTTACGGATGTTTTCTTTTTTCTCATCACCTTTGTGTTCGATTACATGATAGCGGGGGCTTTCCGTGTGTGTGAACTTATTTACGTCCATCCCGGTATCGGCGAGTTCATTGAGTAGTTTGGTGATCTGAGTGGATTCGAATATTTCGTGAAGTGAAATGCGTTGCTGGACGGTCATGCCGGACTCGTTTTCTATTTCACGGATGAGTGTGTCGCTGGAATCGGCTTCTGCCAGTCCGGAGTCTTCGTGAAAGGCTGCGCGCTCTTCGTCGTTGAGGAGATAGCGAAATTCTTCCTGGTTTCCGGTGCGGATGCGGACGATGTAGCGTGGCAGCGCTCGGGTTTCGGAGTCGTGCTGATCGAGGTAGGTTGCAAAATCGCAGCCGTGACGGGTCACTCCGCGTCCGAGCATTTCCAGGCGTGAGAGAATGCCAACGAGTTTGTGAATGGTTTCGCTGTCGAGATCGCGATTGTCACGCAAGCGAACTAGGTTGACTTCTTCGGTTCCCAGCTCAAGCAGGATACGGTTCATCTCGGAATCGTCGCCAATATACTGTTCTCGCCGTTTGCGTTTGATTTTGTAGAGTGGTGGCTGGGCAATGTAAACGTAGCCGGATTCAATCAGACCGCGCATCTGACGGAATATGAAGGTGAGTAGTAGGGTGCGGATGTGAGCGCCGTCAACATCGGCGTCTGTCATCAGGATGATTTTGTGGTATCGCGCTTTGGATGCGTCAAAGGCGCCGTCTCCTTCGTGATCGCCGATGCCGGTGCCGAGCGCAGTGATGAGACTGCGGATTTCGTTGTTGTTGAGCATCTTGTCCAGACGCGCTTTTTCTACATTGAGCAGCTTACCGCGGATGGGCAGGATTGCCTGTGTTGCGCGGTCGCGTCCTTGTTTTGCTGATCCGCCGGCGGAATCACCCTCGACGATATAAAGTTCGGATACGGACGGGTCTCTTGAGGAGCAGTCTGCCAGTTTGCCGGGCAGGCCGCCGCTTGTCAGGGCGCCTTTGCGTACGGTTTCTCGGGCTTTGCGTGCGGCTTCGCGGGCGCGTGCGGCGTGCAGGCACTTTTCCCACAGTCGCTTGGCAATTTGTGGATTGGTCTCGAAGTGGTACTTTAATTGTTCTCCGGTGATTTTTTGTACAATGCCGTCTACTTCACCATTGGAGAGTTTGGTTTTGGTTTGGCCTTCAAAACGTGGTTCGGGAACTTTTACTGAAATGACTGCGGTCAGGCCTTCACGGGTATCATCACCACTTAGGTTCGGGTCTTTGTCTTTGATTAGGTTGTTTTGCTTGGCGTAAGCATTGATGGCGCGAGTCAGGGCAGTACGGAATCCCGATAGGTGGGTGCCTCCTTCGATGTTGTGAATGGAGTTTGCATAGGCATAAATCTGGTCGCTGTAGCTGTCATTGTATTGCATGGCGATGTCGACAATGATCTCGGCGTCCAGATCCGGGTTTGGGGTAGGCGCTTTGCCATGGAAACTTATGGGTTCTTCATGGACGACGCTTTTATTTTCATTGAGGAATTTTACATACTCTGAAATGCCATCCTTGAAGACGAAGGTTTCGGTTTTGTTGATGCGTTCATCGACGAAGACAATTTTAATGCCGGGATTCAGGAAAGCGAGTTCGCGCAGGCGTTTGGCGAGCAGTTCAAATTTAAATTCACGTGTGTTTTCAAAGATTTCGGGGTCGGGAGCAAATGCGATGCGGGTGCCTGTGCGCTTGGTTTGGCCGATGACTTTCATTTTTGAAGTCGTCTTGCCTCGTGAAAATTCCATTTTGTAGACTTTGTTGTCGCGACTGACTTCGACTTCAAACCATTCGGAAACGGCATTGACGCATTTTGCGCCGACACCATGAAGACCGCCGGAAACCTGATAGGCGCCTTTGCCAAATTTTCCGCCTGCGTGCAGGTTGGTCATGACTAGCTCCAGGGCGGGAATTTTGTACTTCGGGTGAATGTCGACCGGGATGCCGCGACCGTCGTCTTCTACGGAGCAGGAGCCGTCATTGTGGATGCTGACTGTAATTTGCGAACAATAGCCGGCAAGCGCCTCGTCGATTGAGTTGTCGACGATTTCAAAAACGCAGTGGTGGAGACCGCGTTCGTTCGTATCGCCGATGTACATGTCGGGCCGTTTGCGTACACCTTCAAGACCTTCGAGTTTCTGAATTTTAGAAGAATCGTAGGCGTCATTGGCTGCAGCATGGGCATCTGCGTTGTTGGTAGTTTGTTTACTTAAGTCTTCGGACTGTTCTTGTTCTGACATAAGCGATCAAAAATGTGAATTAAGTTGAAAGGTTTCCACTAAAAAGTGACATAAAATAAACTTTTTTCTTACGTCTGAGTTTTTGGCAAAGTGCTAAAACTTCCAGAAAAACGGCACGACGCTTACGGTAATCAAAAAGCAAATACAATTCAGGGGCAGACCGATTCGGGTGAAGTCGGAAAATTTGTAGCCGCCGACACCATAGACGTACGTGTTGGTCTGGTATCCGATCGGTGTGGCAAAGCTGGCCGATGCCGCAATACAGCAGCCAATTACAAAGGGGCGGGGGTCTACTCCCAGTGTGAGCGCAATACCAAGAGCGATCGGCACCATGAGCGCGACTGCTGCGTTATTTGACAAAAACTCAGTGAAGACGGAAGTGATCACGTAAATGAATGCCAGCATGATCACGTTTTGCAGGTTTTCCGGAGTAACGGTTTGGATGAGTCTGATCATTGTTTCGGCGATCATCAAACTGGCGCCGGTTGAATTCATCGCCTGTCCAAGCGCCAGCATGCCAAAAATGATCATGAGTATACTCCACTCTATCGAGGCGTAAGCGTCTTTCGGTTTTACGCATCCGGTGAGCATTAAGACTGCAGAGCCAAGCGCTACTGCAGCGACAATGGGGACCAGATTAAATGACGCCAGTCCTACAATGGCTATGCTGGTAGTGATCGCGATTGGCATTTTTGCGCGGAGGCTGCGGGCGGGCAGGCTTGGGCGATCCAATAAAATGATTTCGTCGCTGTTTGAGAGCAAGCTAATCGCGTCGCTCGAACCCATCATCAACAGAGTATCACCCGGTTGCAGCCGCAATTGGTTAAGCCGGTCGCGTTGGTTATGCCCCTTGCGGTGTATCGCAACGACAACCATGCGGAAGCGCTGGCGGAAGTTGATTTCACCAAGCGTTCTACCTGTGATCGTTGCATTGGGGCCGACGACACCCTCGACGATAGCGCCTTCGTCCATTGCAATCGTTTCCAGGCCGGCGGAAAATCTGCTTTGCAGGCTGATACCTTTGATCGTATTGGCTTCGGCGACTCCGGACGGGCGACAGGCCAATACGAGTCGATCGCCGGCTTGGAGCGGCGTCTGTACCGGATTGCCGGTGACGGCAATGCCGTGGCGCACAATTTCCAGTAGTCGAATGCCGCGTCCTTTGAGTATTCCGCTCTCCTGAGCGGTCTGTCCCACCAGTTCCGAGTCGATGCGTACGAAAGCTTCGGTCATAAATTCCTTGCGCTCTTCTTCACTGAGGATCGATGTGAGCGTCTCCCGGTGCGGGAGCAATTTATTTCCAAAAAATACCAGATAGAGCGCACCAAACATAACGATGAAAAGGCCGACTGAAGCGAGTTCAAACATTCCGATCGGTGCATATCCCGATTCGCGTAAAATACCGCTGGCCAGCAAGTTGGTACTGGTGCCCAGCAAGGTGCAGGTACCTCCGAAAATGGAGGCGTAGGAGAGAGGGATGAGTAACTTTGACGAGGCGATGCCCATTTCCCGGGAGAGCGAGAGTACGACGGGCATTAGGACGATTACGACCGGTGTGTTATTAATAAATGCTGAGGCAGCCGCAACGCCAATCACCATAATAAAGACAAAGCTCTTGTAGGGAAATTTAACTAATTTTTTCAGGTAAGCTGTAAACAGATCGATAGCGCCGGTGCGCTGTAAAGCCCCGCTAACAATGAACATTGCCGCAATGGTCAACGGTGCCGAATTTCCAAAAACACCCAGCAGGTTTTCCAGTGTTGGAAGCTCGGTGCTCTCGGTGAGCATGGTGACGAATGTCAACAGACTAAACACGGTAATGGCAGTAAGATCGGCAGAGATTCGCTCCCATATGAAGCTTGCAATTGCAAAGATCAAAAGCGCGAAAACAAATAAAATTTCCCAGGTCATTGTAAAGTTGCCGTTTTGGCTTGTGAGGGAGAACGGACTGTGATTACAGAATCATCCTGTTCTTCACTGCGAGCCCAAAAATAGAAGGATATCCCCAGAATTGTCAGGGAAAAAATCATGTTTATCACTTTCATGATGATTCCACCTAGTATCTGGTCGCTCAAAGGATCCAGTTCGATAATTCGTGGGGCCCAGACATAAGTCGGATAGAGCGCTTCGCCGGCAAATGACAGGAATGCGAATACGGGCAGTTGACCAACCATCAGCAAAAAGATGGCGATTATTCGTATGCCGTAGCTGCTGCGCGGAACGCGTTCCGAAGTTGTGAGATAAGGCCAGAGCATAAGTATGCCGGGCAGGAAGATGGTCCAGTGCTCTAGTACATGAATACGCTTGTCCAGCAAGGCTGCTTCGTACAGCGCGGGGACATGCCAGATCGTAAAGATGAAAATAAACAGCAATCCGCCGGTGACCGGATACGTCAGTATGCGCATTGTTTTGTGCAGCCATTCCGGTTTAAGCAGCCAGTCGATGAGCCAGGTGGGTGTTCCCAGTAAGAAAAGTACCGGGCCGACATAAATCAGTAACATGTGCTGCACCATATGTGCACTGAACAGGAACTGTTCACCGATCTGATCCAGGGGCGAGCCGACGGCCAGATAGATGGTGATCAAACCGGAATAGAACAAGATAACCTGCCTAGTCGGAAAGGCTGCATGCGGGGCAATCCGTCTACGCAATGGTCCTGTCCCAAGCGCAAATAACCAGCCGACTGCAAGTAACGTGATCAGCAAAAGTGGTTCCGTATGCCAGTGGAGTTGCATTTATCCGGGGTGTCCAAAAGTCAAAGTCACATGTTTGGCCTTTGAGTAACGAGTCGATGCCAACATGTCCGGACGGTCTTCAATGCTTTGGTTGTCCGGAGTAAGCTTTCGTGGCTAAGGTTTTATCGGATTAGTACGTTTGAAATGAGGTGACTTTTCGAGTGTCTTTATCAAAGGATATTCGTCTTTTTATTTTATCATAAAAAGGATCCTGATTCACAGTAACCGTAGGCTTAGTGTCTTGGGCAATTGATTTACCAATGTCAGTAAAGGCCCTTTGAAATACATGGTTTCTGGTTTCGAGTGTTGTGTATTCCCAGTAGTAGAGGGTGCTTCTTGAGTCATGTCTGGTGCGACTGGGATTCCCCCAGGCCATGCGGACTTGTGTTTCATCGAAGCCTTCCGCGATTTTTCCGCTCCTGATCAGAGCCTGTACGTTCGGTGGATAATCGTGAAACTGTGGTGGATATTGTTTGTTACTCTGACTTTTGGTGGCACAGGCTCCGGTCAAAATGATTGAGAGAATGAAAAGTAGATAAGTGAGTTTCATAAGAGTTTCGGTTACATTTATTTTGTTTCCTTAGTTTAAACATTTAAGCAGCACTGCAAATTTCTCCAACATTTTCCGGAAATTTTTATTCGCTACAAGATATGAATGCCTCGAAGCTTGTTTCGAGGATCTTTATTATCCGGATCATTTCCGATAAAGACTGTGTTAAGGTTTTGCGGCTGCGCGTTCCAGGCGATCATTGAGCGCCAACCCAATTCCTTTTGGCACTACTCGCTCAATGTAGATCGTTTGAAACATTTGTCTGTCCAGCTTTTGCATCAAATTAAAAAGATTGCCTGCCATTTCATCCGGATTGCCTGTTTCGGACAGCCAGTAAATATTCGCTTGATCCGTGTACCAGTCTGGCTTCCGGTTACAGACCAAAGCAGTTGCATTGTTTATACGAGAAATGATGTGATTTTCATGCCGGGTGCATCCTTGTTCAAGTAGCTCGATATTTGTTCCGGGACTGTAGTGTCTGGTAAGCTGTCCGGGAGCGCTCTGCGCAGCATTATCATCACCTTTACCAGCCAGATTGGTTTTTACCGGAAGGCCGATGCAGTCGCTGATTTGCGCGGCGGTTACGGGTCCGTGCCTTAAAATGACCGGCGCTTGGGGGGTGCGTAAGTCTAGAATGGTTGATTCCAGGCCGATCTTACAAGGTCCGCCGTCAATGATGGCCTTGATTTTACCGCCCAGCGTTTGCTGAACATGCTCAGCTAAAGTCGGGCTAACGTAGCCAAAAGGATTAGCGCTGGGCGCAGCCAGGGGGAAATCAACGGTTTCCAGCAGTCTGCGGAAGATCGGATGCCGAGGTATGCGAACTGCTACGCTGGTCAATCCGGCAGTAACAAGGTCTGGTATTATTCTGTTTTTGGGAACGACTAGAGTCAGCGGGCCGGGCCAAAACGCGTTGGCAAGTTCGTAAACAGGATCGTTTGCCATTGTAATCGATTCAACTGTTTCCAGATTTTTACAATGAACGATCAGAGGATCAATAAGCGGTCGTCCCTTAACTTGAAAAATTTTGCGTACACTGTTCTCCACCAGCGCGTTGCCTGCCAAACCGTAAACTGTTTCGGTGGGCACGGCAATGATTTCATCTTGTTGCAGCAAATGGGCGCAATGGTCAATGGTGTCTTGGGTCGCTTTGAGAATCATAAGCGCAGGCAGATGGGTATGAATAGATACAAAAAATCCTTCCCCCGGAGAGGAAGGATCGGAAAAGTCTATTAGATAAAAAAACTTACAACTTACATCATGGTCAACATATTGCGCGCTTGCTTGATGAGCCTTGTGACGCGCCGTTGATGCTTCGCTGAAAGCCCTGTATCTTTTCTAGGCATTATCTTACCGGTTTCCGTAACAAAGCGCGATAATTGGTCTACATCAAAAAAAGTGAAATCCATCGGGTTGCGAGAACGATTAAGATTATTGCTGCTTGGACTCATCGGAAATTAAGAAGTGAAAAGAGTTGATCAAAATAAAGATTGTTGGCGGGATAGACGGGACTCGAACCCGCGGCCTCCTGCGTGACAGGCAGGCGCTCTAACCAACTGAGCTACTACCCCATAAACGTTAGAAACATTGGAAGTTAGAAGTCGTTTTTTTAAAGTCAAGTGATGTTTTTGCCTTTTTTAGACTTTTACTATCCATGTAATTCTGAGATAACCATAACCGAGTTTCCCCATGCCCCTATCGTTTAAAAAATTTTTCGAAAGGTCGATGTTCAATCGATCAAAATCGGGTCCACTGCTATTGGCCTTATTGATCCAGGCCGTATTGCTGTGCATAGCTGTATTTGTTGTGGTCCTGGTGCCGGATACAAAGCCTAACTCAGCATTTGTCGTTAAAAAGAAACTGTATCTCCCGCAAAAAGAACTGGAGCATAAGGTAGCGCTGGCAGCCTTTCAGAATGCAGCCAGTTCGCCCATGCAAATTGAGCGTATCAGCACAGCAGCGCTACTTCCTGATTCAATGCCTGCGTTGCCGGACTTGCCCGGAAGCGCTTTTAATCCGATCGAGCGCAACCCAATGGGTCTGCAATCGGATGCTCTGCTGGGCCAGTCCGCGCTGCTGGGGGCCTTGAACGGGTTGAAAACGGAATCCTCTTCAGCATCACTGTTTGGAATCGAGGATCAGGGGCAGCGGATATTGATATTGTTTGATAACAGTTCGACCGTCTGGAACAAGGCAAACGCTTCCGGGGTGACAACTGATGTTTTTGTGCGCGAACTTTCAAAACTGGTCGACGGATTAAATGCAAATACGCTTTTCGGATTGGTGCCTTTTGCCCGTAAGGTCGGTACGTTCCGAGATTATATGATCGCAGCAACGGCAGGTAACAAATCCGTGGCCAAGAGCTGGATCGTTGAAAACGTACGTTCCAGCCGCAAGACCACCCAACTGGACTTTGACGAAAACGGCATTCAGGGTGCCCTTACCGTAGCGTTTCAAATGGAACCGGAAGTGATTTTTATTGTGTCCGATGGAGACTTCCAGCGCAGTAAAACAGCCAAGGTAAGCGCCGGCGACGTACCATGGGAGGATGTTGAAAAAACATTGCGCGCATTGACACGTGAGCACGGCATTAAACCACGCATTCACTTTATCGGCTTCAAGGTTGAGCCGGAAGCGATGCAGGCCATCCGAAAAATAACGTCTCGCTACAAAGGTGAATTTAAAAGCTTTGGGGAAAATTGAACGTCGAACGTCGTACCGGTTGAATGATCGGCAGGGCAAAGGCTATGTGGTGGAGATCGACCTAATCCGACATAGCCGAAATCAATTTGAAATTTGAGATTTCAAATTTCAAAGAATCTGTGCCAAACATGAATAGATTTTAACCTTATAGTCAGTTGGGCTCGTTTGAGTTTTTCAGGCTCAAAAATCTCTATGTCACCAAGGTTCAACGTTCATTAACCTATATTTGAGCTTGTGATTTGAAAGGGGGCAAACAGGGATTAATCAGTATGTATGGACACCAATGGAATCTTCATAGTCCTGAAGCTCCAGGTTGGCATGCCTTAGTTCGCGGCTAACCTCACGGTATTCGATGTCGAGCATCTTCAGATCAGAGCGCAACTGTCTCATTTGCTCTTCGGATAAATCATAGTTGTAAAAGTTTTCCTTGTTTCTGATCTGCAACTGGATGTGGGTGAGACGGTTTTCCAATTGATTAACCCGCTCTCTGTACTGGAATAATCTGTGACCTTTTTCATAGCCTCTGAGGAAGTCCACTTCGAGTTGAGGCGGGCATACGTAGTTGTATTGTAATCCATTGACTCCGGTGGTATAGCCATTTTTTTCAGTACAGTAGAGTATAATCCCTTTATCGTATCCGATTCTGAAACCACTTTCATCGGGACAGATTGGAACGTATGGAAGTCCTTTTTTGCCCAGATCAAAGCCATGTTGTTCGGTACAGTAGATTTTGAGTCCTTCATCATGGCCCCTATAGTAAGCTGCGCGATCCGGAATGACGCCACGCTTAATGCACGGTTTGGCCCGTCCCTGAAAGGTCGAGCGTGGCTTGCCGCTCATGCCGTCGGTACGGCCTAACTCAAACCAGTCCATTAAGATGCAATCTGCTTTGGAAATCGTTGAGCAGCCACTCAGGGAGGCGCCAGCAACCAGAGCGATGATTAAGGAAATTGCAATTATAGCAGTTTGTGTTTGTTTTGTGTCCACGAGCTTAAGATAAGAGTGTGTATAAGACGTTATTTATTAATTTTAAGAAAGCTCTGCAATGACATTTCACGAACTTGGACTTAGCAAGTACATCCTTAAGTCAATCGAAGAATTTGGCTTTACCGAAGCGACACCGATTCAGACGGCAGCGATCCCCCATATTCTTGAGGGGAGAGATGTGATTGGTTCTGCGCAAACCGGGACCGGCAAGACGGCTGCGTTTGCACTGCCCATTCTCCATCGGTTGGAGGATAACCACGGGCGTAAGAAACCTCGCTGTCTGGCGATTGGGCCGACGCGTGAACTGGTTGCGCAGGTTTACGACCAGTTTGAGTCATTCGGCAAATATAGTGATTTGCAGTATTGTCTGGTCCACGGTGGGGTCGGCTATGGCCGGCAGACAGACGAATTGAAGAGGGGCGTAGACATTGTCGTCGCGACACCCGGACGTTTGCTGGATCATCAGGGAAGAGGTACGGTGGATCTTCGCTCGGTTGAAATACTGGTGCTGGATGAAGTAGATCGTATGCTGGACCTGGGCTTTATTGATGATGTGCTGCGCATTATCAGACTTTGCGGTAAGAATCGGCAGACGCTGCTGTTTTCCGCAACGGTATCGGAGACAATCAAACGTCTCGTGGCAAATAATCTGAAAAATCCGGTCGAGGTATCCATCGGTGTTGAACTTTCGCCGGCAGATACGGTAAAGCACGAAGTCTATCCGGTAGGTGCATTGCAAAAGTTTGATCTGCTGATGGCTTTGATTGAAAGTCAGGAAGTGGATAGCATGATCATCTTCTGCCGGATGAAAAGCGGCGTCGATCGCATTGTCCGGTGGTTGAAAGAGCATGATTATCCCTGCGTGGCAATGCACTCGAATCTGCCGCAGAAGAAACGGACCAGCGCGCTGGAAAAGTTCAAGCAAGGCGCGATCAAGATCCTAGTAGCAACCGACATCGCCTCGCGCGGGCTGGACATTGCGAATGTGACTCATGTCATTAACTATGATGTTCCCGAGCATCCGGAGGACTATGTGCATCGCATCGGGCGCACAGGACGCGCTCAGCAGGAAGGGGATGCGGCCACATTGCTTGCTCCCGATGAACAGTCTAAAATTGACGCGATTGAAGCGTTGATTGGCCAGCCAATTCCGCAGCGAAAACTGGAGCATTTTAACTATTTTCATGAACCTTTGATCCGCGATGATTCGAAATCGGAGCCCAAACGCCGGAAACGCAATTCCGGATCGAGTCGTTTTGGTCGTCGCGGGCGATAGTTTTTATGAGGGAGTTGGGAGTTAGAAGCTGGAATGAATCTTATTTTGTTTGAGGAGCCATTTGAGTCGGTTCGACTGGAAGGAAGCGATCCTCGGGCAAAGCATCTACGCGAAGTGTTGCGGGTCAAAGTAGGTGCACTTGTTTTTATCGGCTTTGTCAATGGGCCAAGAGCGCGGGCGGAAGTCATCTCTGTTGACCAGGATGGTCGTTGTGAGCTAAAGGTGATTGCTACGGAGGCAGCTCCCGGGCTTTTACCTATTAGCCTATTGATCGGATTGCCGCGTCCGCATACGGCAAGGCGTGTTTTGTTTGAAGCGGCAAGTCTGGGGATTGACGCGATGCACTTTTTTCAGACGGAACATAGCGAGCCGTCTTATGCAAAGAGTCGGCTGTGGCAGACAAAAAAGTGGCGCGAACGCATTCTCCGCGGTACCGAGCAAGCCTTCGGAACCTACCTACCGCAGGTTGAACTGCATACGGACATGCAGTCAGGGATGGCTGCACTGCCGGTATCATCTGCAAAGTTTGCTCTGGATAATTACGAGGCAAGTAATTCGCTCGGCGCTGTTTCAATCGACAATAGCGCCGGTGTTGTAATTGCAATTGGGCCGGAGCGCGGCTGGTCCCCTGCTGAACGGATTGTCTTCAGGGAAAACCATTGGCAGCTTGCGCACCTGGGGCCAAATGTATTGCGCACCGAAACTGCGTGTGTCGCTGCAGTGTCAGTAGTTGCATCAAAGCTTGGGTTGTGGCGGGAGCAGACCGTTTGAACTTTAGAACTCTGGACACAGGCTTTTTGATTTAAGTCACTGAAGTCGAGCAATCCTTTATTTTTAGCACCACTAGCGGGAAGATTCAGCACGCAGGAATGTCATCGTATTGCCGTCGGACGTATCGGCATTAAATCGATAGCCGCTTATATTAAACGCTTTCAGGTCTTCGGCAGACTTTATTTGGTTGCGCACGATAAAATCAGCCATCATGCCGCGGGCTTTCTTAGCGTAAAACGAAATAACCTTAAACGTGCCGTTTTTCTCGTCTTTGAATACCGGTGTGACGACCGTACCTCTAAGTTTATTGTGTTTGACCGATGAGAAGTATTCATTCGAGGCAAGGTTTACAACAAGGTTGATGTTGGCGTCTTCGAGATCCTCATTAAGTTGTTCCGTAATGGTTGACCCCCAGAATTCGTAGAGGTTGTTGCCACGGGTATTTTTGAATTTTGTTCCCATCTCCAGCCGGTGTGGCTGGATTTGATCCAGTGGACGCAACAGGCCATACAAACCCGATAGAATGCGGATTTGTGCCTGAGCGGTGTCAAAATCCTTTGGCGACCATTCGGAAAGTTCCATGCCCTGATAGACATCGCCGGTAAATGCCAGAATTGCCTGCCGACTGTTCTCGACGGTAGGAGCTATATGGTAGTTTTGGTATCGGTCGTAGTTCAACTCAGCTAGTTTTGGGCTTATATGCATCAGTTTGCCGATTTCTTCAGAGCTGAGTTTCTTGAGCTCTTCAACAAGCTCGGAGGATTGCCTGGAAAAACGTGGTTGCGTTGCTTTATCGGTGATTGGCGGTGTTTCGTAATCGAGTGTTTTTGCTGGTGATAGGAGAATTAACATAGTGCTAAACAAGCCTGAACCATTTAAAATTCAAGATGAACTTGGAAAAAGAGCAGGCAGAGGTTCCGCTATTACCAAAGATGTCAGACAATGGATTGTCACAAATGATCGGCTGCGCTGGGATAAGCCTGGCTGGTTTACCACGAAGATGGCTTGCAGAAAGTACCTCTTACGTCGGCAAGTGTTTCAGGGAACTGACTTATTTTCAACACGCTATTTCTGATCGGTTTGTAAAAATCGACAACGGTTTTAAGCGCCACACTTTGGTTCTTCTGCGGGTTGAGTACTCCAACCACTTTATGAAACCTCTGTTTGATAATTTCAATAGGCCGGGCCAGATCGGAATCATTTGAGATAAGCACCGCACAATCGAATCGGTTATCGAATGCGTCTACCAGCATTTGCGTGGCAATATTTACATCCGAGCCCTTTTCCTCGGTTTTTAATACCTTTACAACACGTGGTCTTGTCGTTGGGTCGGCCAATAGCATGTTGGTCTCGTTTTCGAGGAACTTGCCCAACTCTATTTCAAGGTTGGAGATGGTCTTCAAAGCTCTGAAGAAAGTTCTTTGACTATTGAGGCAATCCGGATCATCCGCTCGTGGTTTCATTTCCGCGGAAAAATATTTGATTTTTTCCACATGGTTTTGCTCCTGTAGCAAGTGTTTACAAAGCAGTGAAGGATTAAGCCATTTGTAGGGTCTTCCCTTACAGCAGCCATAGTATAGGTTAAATCCGTCTACGTAGATGAATGTTCGCATTTTGGGGAGATATTGGGGTTTGTTTTTTGGGGTAAAAAGCAAGGGCCGTTCACCGGAGTGAAGTGGCCCTGCACCCTTTCGCCGAAGCTAGCAGGGGAAATTCGGGCACACAGTGTCGACTCTTTCTTAAAAATCAAGAAAACTTTTGATGTTTTAAATGAAATGGGTGTGATTTGGATTTGTAGATCAGTAATTAACTTCTAGCTTCTAACTTCTTTTTAAAATGACTGATATCCTAAAGCCCAGATTTTTAGATTACAAGACGGCGCAACGCATCGCTGACGACGTTGGAATGCCTGTCTATGTTTATGATAAGAAAACACTTCTTGCAAATGCTGATGCAGCTCTAGCGTTTCCAAATGCATTTGGTCTGAGTGTTCGCTACGCAATGAAGGCGTTACCGAATGCGTCCATTTTACAGCTTTTTAATGAGGCGGGTCTGGAGATTGATGCCAGCTCGGGCTACGAAGTGCGACGTGCCCTTGCCGCGGGTATACCTGCCGGTAATATTAGCCTGAGCACGCAGGAACTGCCGGAAGATTTTGCCGAGTTGTACGAGTTGGGTATTGAGATCAATGCGTGCTCCCTGAATCAGTTGGAGCGATTTGGCCAGGTATTTCCAGGTCGTAAGATCGGGTTACGTTTCAATCCCGGAAAAGGCTCCGGCGGCAACAACCGCACCAACGTTGGTGGCCCGGCTTCGAGCTTTGGCATCTGGTACGAATGGATAGATAAAGTGAAAGCCCTGATCGAGCGCTACAAGCTGAAAGCCGTTCGGGTGCATACGCATATTGGTTCCGGGAGCGATCCTACTGTGTGGCAAACAGTTTCGGAACTGAGTCTGAACATTGTCCGCCAGTTTCCGGATGTCGATACGCTCAATCTGGGCGGCGGCTACAAAGTGGCGCGTATGGCTGATGAGGTTGGCGCCGATTTGCAGGCATGTGGCAAACCGGTCGCACAGAAGTTCCGTGATTTTGCCGAAGAGACAGGACGAGAAATACGTCTGGAGATTGAGCCAGGCACCTTCCTGGTGGCCAATGCCGGTTCGTTGCTCTGCGCAGTACAGGACATTGTTTCGACCGGGGAAAGCGGGTACACTTTTCTGAAATTGAATGCGGGTATGACTGAAGTCTTGCGCCCCTCACTCTATGGGGCGCAGCATCCTATCCATATCCTGCAACCCCGGCCCGCTGACGATCTTTGCGAGTATATGATAGTCGGGCACTGCTGTGAATCCGGTGATATCCTGTCGCCGGCTCCTGGCGATCCGGAGTTATTGGCGCCGCGGACGCTTCCCTTTGTAAAAATTGGCGATCTGTGTGTGATTGATGGTGTCGGGGCCTACTGCTCGGCAATGACGGCAAAGCATTACAATTCCTATCCGGAAGCTGCGGAGGTGTTATTGGACGATTCAAACGTCCCGCAGTTGATCCGCCGCCACCAAAATCCGGAAGCGCTCTGGGCCAATGAAGTGAAGCCAAGCTAAATAGGTACTTGCCATTTGTCAGTGGCTAGGTTTGCCTGTTCGATTTTTAAAACCAAACATAAAACATGCCGTTATCGTTTTCATCTTTTTTTCCATTGGCACAGGGTGCTCCGGGAGGCGGTAGTCTTGGATCGCTCCTGCCTATCATTCTTCTGTTTGCGGGCATGTGGTTCTTGCTGATTTCGTCACAGCGTAAACGGCAGAAAGAGCATGATAAAATGATCACTGAGCTTAAAAAAGGAGATAAGATCGTTACAACCGGTGGCCTTTTCGGTACGATTGCTAACGTCAAAAAAGATCGTTTCGTGATTGAAATTGCTGATGACACAAAAGTTGATCTTGGCAAGCAGTTCATTTCCTCAAAAGTGGAGTCGGAGGCTAAAAAGTAAACTTCCCTAATTCACAAACCATTCATACAGCTATGTCCGGTAACATCCTTTGGAAATTCATTATTACGCTACTCCTGATCTTTTGGTGCATTGCGGGAATTTTCCCCTTAAAAGATCGTCCTTTTGAAAAGTATATTGCCGAGTGTGCAGCTTCGGAAAATTACGAAAGTGATGATGGTGTAGTCGTGGAGGTTTCTGAGTTCTCTGAAATCCTAAAACGTGCACAGAAACGGGTTGAGACACAAAAATCCAAGACTCTGTTTCTTGCCTTGCGTGAAATCGGAGCAGAGGAGGATATCGATTATGCAGCTTACTTTCCTAAGATTAACTTAAGGAAAACAGCAGATACTAATAAGCGTAATAACTATTTGCTAAAGCACATTCTGGAGTCTTCACAGAGTAATTTAAGGCTTGGTCTCGATCTGAAAGGTGGAGTTGGTGTGACTCTGAAGATGGATGAAGCCGCCCAAGCTGGATTGAATTCAGAGGAACAGGAAGAGCAACTCAAAGATGCCATCGAGATTATGGGCAACCGTCTGGATGTTCGTGGTGTATCCGAACCCATTATCCGTCCAGTTGGCGATAACGCGATTGAAATTCAGATTGCGGGTCTTTCGACAAAAGATAACCCTGAATTCCTTGAAGAGATAAAAAAACCAGCACGCTTGGAATTTCGAGCTGTGCATGAGTCACTCGACCCACGCACAACACCAAAGTATGATTACCCTATTGGCTATGAAGTATTAGTTCAAGAAATTGATGATTACAAGGAAGATCGTGTATATAGAGATAGCATGTTTGTTAAACTTATACCAGAAGCAACTGGTGAAATCATTGATGAAGCAACTGAAAGGCAACTGCCGACAGGCAGTTATGAGGTTCTATTGAAAACGACCGATTCGGGTGCGGACATCTTTGAAGCAGTTACTGAAAAGTTGATTGGCAAGCGACTGGCAATTGTACTGGATGGCAAACTTTATTCAGCACCTACTGTTAACGAAGTTCTTTCAAAAAATGCCCAAATTACGGGTAGATTTAGCAAAGGTGAGGCTGTTGATCTGGCCAATGTTCTGAACAATCCGCTCGCAGTGGAACTCCGTGTCGATCAGATGTACGAAGTCCAACCGACCCTTGCCGAGGGTACTCGCGCAAGCTCTGTCAATGCTGCCAAGTGGGGCGCACTCCTGGTCGTGGGCTTCATGGTAATCTACTACTTTTTAGGTGGTTTGGTCGCCGTGCTGTCTTCCATGGTGAACGTGATTGTCGTCCTTGGAGTTCTTGCCAGCATTGACGCTACGCTGACGTTGCCGGGTGTTGCAGCTCTGGTGCTGACACTGGGGATGGGGGTCGATGCAAACATACTGATCTTTGAACGTATTCGTGAGGAACTGCGT
>CAZTSB010000066.1:0-19995 GCA_964616435.1 uncultured Puniceicoccaceae bacterium
TCTCAAGTGAACTCACAATATCGAAGTCTATATCGAAGCCCGAGCATTGCCCTCCTTCCGAAAAGTCTGCAATAATGCTGTTGAGGATATTATCGATAATATCCAAATGATTCTGGATATCTTCACATGATCGTAATCCAAAATAATCCCAGGTATTAACAGCATCATTGCCAACCATTCCATACAGATTCAATCCACCTTCTTCCTCAATGGGATCGCGATTTAACCACCGTCCAGTCTCAGCGTTATAATAACGATAGCCGTAATACGACAACCCGGTCTCAGAGTCTTCATACTTGGTGCTGAACCTAAAGTTAAACGCATCCTTCTTTTCGCCAGTTGCGCGGATGGGTTCTCCAAATGGACCGTATTCAAACTCGGCGACGTTTTCACCGGTATCTGCTGCGTAATAACCCATGATGTTACCATTCCCATCAAATGCCGGATAATACGTCAAGCTTTCCGCATCGGTGACCATTAACAATCCGCCAACACCACCGGCGCCTTGCCGACTTACACTTAGGTCTAAGCCCCAAGTGTAAGAATGGTGAAGAGTGAAGGGTGAGGATTGAAAGGACTTGAGCTCGGCAATTAGGTTCCAGCCGTCGTAAAAATACAGGAATTCAGAAGTTAGCAGGTAAGTGCCGGAAGCATTATCCCAATCGTAGACTTTCTTGCTGAAGCGACGGCCTTGGGAGTCGTAGGCGAATTCAAGTTTTTGTCGGGGTGCTCCTGCATTGTAGGCGGTGGCGAGAGTCTCCATGGCAATGAGCCTGTTGTCCGCATCCCAGGTGTAGCTCCAGCTGCCGTCCTGCTTGAGGTTGCCGTCGGCGTCGTGGATAAATATTTCGGGGTCGGGTGGCAAATACTCGCTCTTTTCGACTTCGGCTATGCGAGGGGTGTTGTTGTCCCCGCCATCGGGAAGGATGGCTGTGGTCAGGACGTCCACCTGTTGAGCTCCGTTCCCTCCAGCACCCAGATCCAACTCGTAGTTAAAGTACTCGCCTTTGCGAGTCGTTGCGCTGTCATTCACGGTAACAGTCGAATCTGCATGGGCGCTACCGCTTACATCCAATGCACGAGGTACCTGACGTCGATCATACTGATTCAGATTGTTAGGTGTGTAGTTCGCGGTGCGACCGTTTGCATTGATCTGTGTTCGATTACCGATGTCATCAAAGGTAAACCCAAAGCTGCGACCCGGAAATGCAGCATCCGAGTCATCTTTGTAAACCGCCCGCTCAACCTGTCCCAGATTGTCGTAATCGTACTGCCAGTAATTGTCGTCAACTAGTGTCATGCGAGTGCGCTGGTTGAGATTATTGTACTGATAACTGTAAGAATTAAGCACTTGGTCTGAGTCATCCAGGGCTTGTATGCTTTCAAGTCGGTTCAAGCCGTCATAGCGATGCTTAACAATTAGTACGTCTTTCGCACCATTGTTGAAAGTGCGAGTTTCGCGTAGTTTGGCCGAAGGATCATGGACGTATGTTACTGTGTGCTCTCCGTGGGCAACTGTTTGTAAACGTGAGGCTGTGTCATAGCCATAGTCCACACGATACAACTCTTCATCACTCAGTGAAAGTGTTAGAAAATCCAAACGATTCAGCTCATCCGGCTCGCGTTCAATCGTGTGATTGAGCAATGCTCCGGCAGTGTAATCCTCATCGTTTAACTGTCCGTTTTCGTAAGTAAGCTCTCGCGTTCCGGATGCATCGGTGATTTGTTTTACCCGACCCTGACGGTCGTATCTGGGATAGCTAACTGTCGGAGTGATGCCATCATTATACTCAATACTACTCAAATCATATGTGCTCGGCACATAGTTGTAAGTTGTGACGATGCCACGACCACCGATTCGTGTTTTTAGACGACCGCCCTGCGTATAGGTGTAACTGAGGTCTGCTACGATACTACCTTGGTACCACTTTTCCTGAAGGAGACCGGAGCTATTGTAAATCCACTCAGTAACACTTGCGCCCGATATGCCTGCACCTATTGACTGATCAAAATTCTGCCAGGTAGTCAGTGTTTTTATCCGCCCCTGCGGATCGTAAGTGTAAGCGTTGGGTAATGTCTGCGCACCCCACGACTGCTCAATTTGCCCCTTTGTTGTGTAACGGACTTTTTGCACGGAGTTATCTGGCAGTGTAATGGTATCCGTACGCCCGTTAATGGAATCATTCGTGTAAGCGAAAGAAGTGACCTGTGGATCATAGCCGTTACCCGTAAGCGTAATGTCAGGATCCGGCGTAGTAACGGAAGCAATTTGGTCGTCATCATAATAGGTGTACTCGGTAGTGCCATTGTACAAATCAATGGACCTCCAGAGACGGCCATGAGAATCGTATTCAAAATTCGTCTGAGCGAGAAGCACACCTCCACTGTCTTTTTGTGTTTCAGTTTTGGTGCGCCCGTTTTCTATTTCCCGAACGACTGAGGAACCGTCAGCGAGTATATCAGTGATAGTAGTCAGCGGCTCCTCACCAAGGAGATCAAGGCTTGTCACGCGACTGGTTTGCGTAGCATGAGAAGAATTCGGATAGCTCCACGACCAGCTTTGTGCAGTGGAGGAAGACATGCCGAGTTTGTTGTAAATGCGGGAAATTTCGACTGCGCCCGTGCCGTCTATCGCACCTACATTATCAGTATCCCAGAGGAAAGTCTGCGTGGCGTAGATGCGCTCACCTCCGTATTCTGGATAACTGGTAAGCGTACGTTGAACACGGTCTGTACCGCCATAGTCAATTGTACCGTTTAAGTTGACATCGACGGCGACATCTTGCCGTTCACTTTGCGTATTGTAAGCATAAAGCATCGTGACACCATCAGCATCGACAGAACGAACCAGCCGACCGAAATCATCATAATAATAGTATTCCGTAGCCAGACCTGTCCCGGTAGGTGACGGGCGTTCGGTCTTTATTATGTTACCGAGCATGTCCGTATAGGTCTTTGTCCACTCGTTTTCGCTGCCATTTTCGCCAGTAAAAATCTCTTTGGTGAAGCTAGCATTTAGAGTAAAACCATCATGAGTAAGATTTTCGACGCCATATTCGTAGCTAGTTGGGTTGATAGCCGTGCCACTGATTTCTTCTAGGGAGCCATCGCCAAAGGTTTTCCGAATAATCGTACCGCCATCAGGATTCGTTGTTATGGTTGTGTTTGTAGTAATATCGCGGTCAATTATTGTGGGGTCAAAGATGGCATTCTGGTCGCTTTTAAGATTTCCGGCAAGATCGTAAACTGCTGTAGACACGATAATTTCTGAATTATCTTCACCTACGCGAATAATCTCAAGGGTGAGTTCGCCGTTTTCATAAGTCCTTTTATATCGAGTCGTTATACCTTCACGAGTTTCAGTAGCAATTTCGCCGTTAAAATCATAGGTGTAGAAGGTGGTAATACCATTGCGATCTGTGTGGATTTCGAGTCCACAGCAGCCGTATGTTTTGAGTTCGTAGGTACCATCCAGCGGATAGTCGATGCGAATTGCGCGGCCAAGTTTGTCCGTTTCGGTGACAAGCCACTCCTCAAGAAGAACCTCAGTGTGAGCGCCATCTTCTTCAAAAACAGCATATGTCCTCGACCATTTATCTCTGCCGTTTACATCTGTTACCAACACCTTTTGGGTCCCTTCAGTAACCATGGTTGGATTTTCAAGATCGTCCGGGACCCCACTGTAGATCGTCGTTATAAAATCACCCACTTCATAGACTGCCGGATCTGCTTCTTGGAGTGAAACGTCTACATCTTTGTAATCGTAAATGATTGCTGTGCCATCAGGGTTGATGCTCCAAGCCTGCTTACCGAAAAGTTCTTCACTTGTGTGGGTAGCAACTTTTGTAACCAAATTGGCTGCATCGTCCCAATCTGCACCAAGCTGACGGCAAATAATCTCATGGCGAATGTTGAGCTGATCGTTGGTTATCTCCCCAATCCGGACATTGCGGAACCAGGTGGTTTTATCATGCGGACCGACATCGTCATCTGAAACAAAAACGATTGAATTGATATCTCCCACAAAGTACTGTCCAATCGGAATAAGAAAAGTCATCCAATCGCTACCTTCGTAATCCTTGAATGATTCTATCCACCCAGTTGTAGACTGAGAACCATAGAGTACAAAGTTCTCTTCTATCGAATCCAACGTATTTGCTGAGGCATTGACCCCAATCCCATGGATTTCGGCCTGAGAATCAGCTTTCATTTCGAGTTGAATGAACGTATTGCCGGTTGTTGTATAAGAGGAAGTAAGAGGAACCTTTTTCCAGGCATTGCCTGTTAACCGAAGGGTAGCACCACTGTCTTGAACTTCGTATCCCGTAAGTGTGTTATTAAGGCCATCCTGATCTATCGGCTCAATATCCAGCGCACTAAAATCAAAAACAATCGAAGGCACATAAGGATTTGTAGATTGAACCATCGTGTATGAACGAGCAACTTCAGTTGAGCCAATTTTTTCGACTCTAGTATTCAAACTCTCAGCTATCCCATCATTATTACTATCAGCCACCTGACTAAATGTGCTTTCCTTAGAAAAATGATTATCATCAGAATTTACCACACCATTGAGGTACTGCCTTGTGGTGATTTGCTGCCTGCCTTCGCTGTCATAGGTGTACGTTTCCCAGTAACCATCTGGACGAACCATTTCTTTTAAAAAGCCGACATTATCTCCGGTTTCATAGTATTCAAAACGCGTGTCTTCATATTCATTCTCACTCAACCAAATTCTTTCCAAGGTCATGCGTTCGTACACAAATCCGTTGTTGGTATAATCTCTATAGCGACTTTCTGTTTTGGATGCCAGATTACCTAAAATACCTCCATCCCTTTCTTCATAAATCTCAACTCGCTCTGAACCAACGATGGATTCAGTTTTAACGGTTGTTCTTTGCGCTCCTGAGGAATCGCCTCTTTCCAGTGACCAGGTTCCAGTGGCTGGATCATCTGCATAAAGGGAATAAGATGTGAGCTGTTCGCGCCCTTCGAAGTATTCTGTAATCCTAAGATTTTTTTCATTCCCTGAAGACAATTCGAAGCGGTAAGCAACAAAAGGTTTTTCGTTTTCATTGGGCAGGTATAGAGTAATATCAGATGAAGAAGAATCATGGAGGTTTTCCTTAACAGTAACTCTCTCAGCTGAAAATTGCCCGGAATGATAGAATCGCACCTCGAGCGTATTGTCGTTTAACTGGTTATTACGATATTGCTGTTCCCAATCCTGGCTTTGCAATGAAGGCTCTTCACTCGTTTCAACAGAAGCAGACACAAGCCATAATTCACCATCATGCCAAACTTTAATCCCATTAGCATAAGGAACACTTGAGATGTCCCAGTCTGGAACTTCGCGAGACCAGAATGCGGGACTCACATCAGGTGTGTTGCTCAAATTATCATCTGCAAGCGAAATAAACACACGCTCTTGATACAGAACTTTATCACTCGTTGCATAAATCGAGGAAGAATCGTAGGATGCAGCCACATTTTGAGATGCACTTACGATATCAACCAACCCCATGTTTGTGCGAAGTTGGCGGAGGGCTCCAAAATTACTTCCTCGAATAGATTCGACATCAGGAAAGGAACCTGAAGAAAAATCAAAGATAGCTGCATTCAACTCAGTCAAGTCGAGATCTTCCAAATATACTCTCAGGCTCCCATTCGACTTCCCCGATGCATTTTGCCCCAAAAATGCAGCCCATCGCACACTGTCGATCTCATTAGAGGAATCTCCAAAACCACCTCCATTATTGTCACCGCAATCCGACAGCGATACCAATTCTATCCCGACTATGGTTGTCTTAACTCCTTTTTCAATTGGGATGTCCTTCCAATCTGTCCAGTATAATCCATCGGCTTCTTTTCGCAAAGAAACATTCTCTTCAACAACCTTGTTCTGAAGAATCACATTACTGTCATTTCCTGGAAAAGAGCCTGTAAAGCGTTCACGTTCATAAGTAATTCTTAATACATATCCATCACTGCCGTCGCAAACTGAACTAAAAGCACCTCGAAATCGACAAGTTTGCCCTGAAACACTAACACGATCTGTCCCACCAGGCTTCCAAGCTCCTCGAATCGACCAACTATCCGCGTAAGCAAAATCTAAATTGCCGGTTGTTACGGTAGAGTCCGAGGCAGCCGCAACTCGCGTTGGATTATTGATGTCGCCGAAAGTTTCACTTACGCTACCACCTGCACTCTCCGATAAATACCAGCCTGAAGGCAAACAAGTTCCAGTGGACATATGAGTCCCGGGAGCGTTTACAGTTACTCTTGTGGTGGGGTCAATGATTGTGCTTATTGCTGGAATACAACCACGCGGTGCTGATAGTACATCAAAAGTAGACCGAAGAGGATAATCTCCACCGCAAGGAGTTCCGTTTATCCGTGCTACATTGTTGTATCTTTCAACAGTTCCCAAACTGATAGTATCACCGTTTTTTGCACTTAGGATCTCGGAGCCACTATATCGGGTTTTAATACCTCCATATTCCCCGTATTTGCAAGGTCCAAAAACAGCAGAGCAATCAGCAATGACGCATTGCTCGAGCTCGCCAGAGTAATTCTTCGATAAATACTTTTTGGGGATTTCATCAGGACTACTTCGTGTGTCCCGCCACTCAAAGAATCCATGAATTGTGAACGAACCCGTATAGCTTTCTGTTTCGATGCTTAAAGGCTGAACTACAGTTTCTTTTCCGCATGGGGAACTGTCTAGGTTTGCTAAAGCTGAAATAAAAATGACAGCTGATTGAATTGCTTTTGCATGCATTTATAGAAAATGAAAGAAGTTAGGGGTTAGTAGAGCAGAAGTTGAAGCGCCGGGTGGTCCCTTTTTAAGGGGTTCGTTTTAAAAGAGAGTTCATTTATATTGATCAAGCCATCTTCGTCCGAATCAGCCATCGCATCGTCCAGCAGCGGGTTCAGGCCATTCGCCAACTCTTCGCCATTTAGCATCAAGTCTCCATCGGTATCTTCGAGTCCGTCCAACACTCCATTGTCGTTTGAATCGGGATCAAAAGGATCCAGGGAAAGCACTGGAGGAGACGTCAGTTCATCTATGTTGGAGATATTATCGCCATCAAAGTCATCACCAAAAGGATCGGCAGTTGCTATGTCGGTATATTTAAGGCGCATAAAGAATTTGTCTGCGCCGGTGGCGAAGCTCCATTCAAGGTCTGCGTCCTGTCCCGGCTCAATAACGGGAATATACCGCCAGGACATCAAATCATCGGATTGCTGAATAAAGTAAGTTTTGCCCGAATGTCCCCACCAGGAAAATGTCCAGTTGTCGTTTGCAGAGTCGTGCGTCAGACGCGTGCCCTGATTAAGATCGTTGGCAACATGTGACCAAACAACATAGAAAGGGATAAGCGCTAATAGCAGGTAGGGTAACAAATATTTCATTCTGTCGGGGCAAGAGGGATACTAACTTATTACGATGAACTTATTTTCACTTAAGTGTGTCAAATTAAAAAATAACAATTTTAGTTTTCTTTTACACCCTGGGGACAAAACACTGCCTGGGCGCCGACGAGGATGTCGGCGTGCCAGAAGTGTGATCCGTTCAGGTAAGCAAAGGGGCATTCGACGTTTGATGTTCAAAGTGCGCCCCGTTCAATTTCACGATTTGCGGATATTGATGTAGGTTTCGATGAAATCTTCATCGTCGAGAATCCCTACAATGAAGTCGTCCATCATATCCCAGGCATCGCTCAGCTCACTAATGGATTCGGATAGATTCGCTGTGCTGGCTTTGCCGCCGGATGCGCTCACCCGACGCTTGTCGATCAGTTTGTTCACACGCTCCAGGATTTTTTCAAGCGCGGCAATTTCACCCTTGCCCAGATTATAGCTTTCCATCAGCACTTGCTGGTTATCTTTAGCTGCGCTCAGAATTTTTTCAATGGTGTCCAGCGTATACTGGTCGGTGCTTGTAGCAATCTCATAGCGGGAAAAATCCACTTTTTTGAGCAAATCATTGTCGCCGGTGATTCTCGCTAATCCACGCGCTTTCAACGCAATTTTTGCAGTCCGATCAATCAGATCCGTGAGCAATTCGTTTTTTGTTTGGGTTTTCGCGGTGGTGTTACCTTCTTCCTGACCGTCTTTGTGGAATTCTACTTCTTCAAGAAGTACCTCTATTTTACGTTTCTGTTTAGTGATTACGTCAAACGGGGTTAACAGTTCACTGTTATCATTTAATAACTGCAAGGCAGCCGTTGCCATGCGGTGTACATTCATCTGTGTCTTGTTCATGATTTTATCCTTTCTGCGTTTATTATTTATAGATAAAATAAAATACTCTAATGTCTTGGAAAAATCAAACAGATGTGCAATGAATCATTTAATCTAATGACAACTTTGGATACTATTTTGTCTGGTAATATATGCAGCCCGTACTCGTCAGATGGCTCATGGAACTTCTCAAATGCCTCACGGAACTTTCCAAACGTCTCATGGAACCTCTCAGACGCCTCATGGAACCTCTCAAACGTCTCATGGAACTTCCAAAACGTCTCATGGAACTTCCAAAACGTCTCATGGAACTTCCAAAACGTCTCACGGAACTTTCCAAACGTCTCATGGAACCTCTCAAACGTCTCATGGAACTTCTCAAACGTCTCACGGAATCTCTCAAACGTCTCATGGAATCTCTCAAACGTCTCATGGAATCTCTCAAACGTCTCATGGAACTTCTTAAACGCCTCGTTATCCTTATAGTCAGTTGGACTCGGTTGAGTTTTCTAAGCCGCGGATAAACGTCGATTTACACAGATAGTACAGGACGCCAAAATAGTGACTCGGCTTGATTGCTTAAGCACCTGACGATTAGAGGCTAATTCTTAACTCTTAATTCCTAAGCCGGCAGAGCCGGAGCCAAATTTTAAATTTTGAATTTTAGATTTTGAATGTCTTATTCTCCGCACAAATCTGTGCCAAACATGTACGGATTTTAAAAGTAAGGTACTAAACGAATCAATATCTCACACGGAGGCACTGAGACACGGAGATAGAGATGACAAAAAACTCAGTGCCTCTGTGTCTCCGTGTGAAAAAGTTGCATATCCTAAGCCGGCAGAGCCGGAGCCAAATTTTAGATTTAATTGGAATAAACAGTGATGTTTTTGCTCTTTGTTTAAGTCCGGCAATCCACTCCTCACTAGAACCGCGCTCACCGATGAAACAGTTAAATACAGGCCTGCTCATTTTCTTACTACCTTTACTCGCAATGGCTGCGACTTCAGAAATAGAGTTGGGCCAGAGCGTTGAAAAAACAATGCACATTCTCGGCAATCCGATTGGCACTCTGCAACTGGGAAGTAAGACGATTCTTATGTATCCGCAGGGAGATATTACATTTCGTGAAGGCAGAGTTTCGGAGATTGATCTGCTTACCGATGCCGAATTTGCAGTGAAGCAAGAACGCCAACGACTTGAGCGTGAGGAATGGCTGATACGACAAGAAAAGCTCGCAGTTGAGCGCTTTAAAAAAGGCACCGAACTCAAGGCCGCTAAACTGCAAAGCAATACATTCGCTACCCTGCCCGCAAAGCAACGAGTCAATTACTGGCGCTCGTTTCAGAGTCGCTACCCGGAAGTCGATGTTGCGGAACAACTCGCCAGCGCTTTAAAAGACCGTCAGATTGAACTGGCTGCAGAACAAACTCAAAAACGCATCGCTGAACTGGAAGCCCGTATTGCGCGAGCTGAGCAAGCGGCTGCAAAGGCTCAAGATGAAAACGAACGCCTGAGAAATCAGATATCAGTCCAAAACAATGCCTATCAACATTGGTATCCTTACTATACAAGACCTTACGAGATATGTTACCCCAAAAGAAAAGTGGTTGCTCGCTCAGACAGAAATAAAGCAGCACGTCACGATCACGCTAACCGTCACCCCAACCACTTAAAAAATAGAAACTATGCTTGCTCTGATAGATAGCACGACATCTGCTTGTACCCATTTTGAGAAACGACTTCTACTCGGTTCCTTGATAACTCAGTACAATACGCCGATTGTGTGGATGTTCACGGTGCTCCCAGAGGAAGACTCCCTGCCAGGTGCCTAGACACAGTTTGCCGTTGACGAATGGGATGACTTCCACGGTTCGCGTGAGCGCCATTTTTATATGACTGGGCATGTCGTCAGGCCCCTCCTGAATATGAGTGAAGTCAAGGTCATCGTCCGGCACAAGTCGGTCAATAAAACGTTCAAGATCACGCCGCGCGGACGGATCCGCATTTTCCATAATCACCAGACTGCAACTGGTGTGACAGCAGAACACGGTTACCGTGCCTTCTTTCAATTTAGACTCGCTTAGACCCTCTTTGATTTCCCGTGTAAACTCATGAGTAGACTTACCGGGCGCTGAGAGATTAAGAGTCTTGGTAAATACACGCATATAATAAACAACCCCGCCGCAAGCAGCGGGGTATTAGAAGTTAGTAGTTAGAAACTAGAAGTTAGGATGAACGCCCCAAGGGGCGGGGAATTAAACCCAAAGAGATTAAAGGAGATATGCAGATTATACTTTAAAAGTCAGGCACCAATTTCGAGTTTCTGATATATTTGCTAAAAAATTTTACTTCGTTAACATATGTCGCATATATTTGCATGGTATTTAAATTAGATATAACTATATTCTCTATGTTTCGGTTCATTCGAGAGCTTGCAATTATTGGTATACTGACGGCCTGTGGCGCTGGATTCTCATTATCTAACGGATGGATGCCCCCGCCGTGGAAAGCGCCTGAATTGGAAGCCGGAGAGATCCGGCTGGAAGATGCCCAAGTCCTCAATGTGATCTGGATCGACGCACGCAACGAAGTTGATTATACAGCAGGGCATATTCCGAATGCTATCCTGCTAAACGATTCAAACTGGGAGACTGGGATTTACGATCTGATGGATATTTGGCTCGGAAACACGCGTCCGATCGTCGTCTATTGCAGCAGTGCGCAATGCAATGCCAGCAAGCGTATCGCAACACGACTTCGCGATGCACTGCCGGATGCTGAAGTTTACAGCCTGAAAGGAGGTTGGGAAGCATGGGAAAAGTAAATTTTTCACATCTGTTCGTATTGATTGCCCGACTTATATTAACGAGGACATTTGTACGGGCCGCAATTCCTAAAATAAAAGACCCGGTCGCTTTTGCAGTTTCTGTGAACGCTTTTCACGTAATCGGCCCTGAACTTTCGAATTGGGTTGCCCTGGTCCTGCCATGGTTGGAACTCGTCATCGGCATCGGCATTCTGCTCCCTCAAATAAGATTTTCGAGCAGCATTCTGATCGCGACGCTTTTAATGGCCTTTATCGGATTACATGCCAGCGCGTGGATACGTGGACTGGAAATCAGCTGTGGCTGCTTCGGCACTGAATCCGCCGCAGAATCCACCAACTATCCATGGCTTATAATGCGCAATACATTGCTCCTGGGCGCCTGCCTGCTTGTCATTTACAAAGATCGAACAAGCAACAAATATTCATTCAAACCTTCCTCATAAGCATCCTGACTTTGGTGTCTTACTTTTATATAGCGAAGCTAGAATCAATTTCAAATTTGAGATGTTTAGAGTTCGACGTTCAATGTTTGAAATTGGTTCAGGCTTTGCCGGCTTAAGTGTCAGCGCCAAGTGCCTGCATCATAATACCAAACAATTCGTTGTTTTTGATGAATGGAGCTAATCGCTCTGAGCCAGGCCCCAATGCAAAGAGATCAACATGTTCTGCAGTATGATTGTTTGACGTCCAACCGACCCCCGTTTTTTCCATGATGGCTTCAGACATAATGTCGGTCATCGCGCTGGAAAAATACTTAACGTTTTCATCTTCAAGCACTGCCTGAAGAGCCTCAGATTGTGCTCTCGTAGGAACCATTCCAGTCGCTTCGATAAAACGCTCCTGGCCAAACCGGCCACTGGCTCTAAACTCAATCTCTAAGGCATCGAAGCTCGCAGTTGCTTCATTGATGCGTTTCAGCGCCGGTCCACTATCGACATAATCATCTCCCAGTCCGTTTAACTGACAACCTCCCGTACCATGATCCGTTGTAATGATTAGCAGAGTATTCGGCTCCTTCTTCAGATATTCCAGTGCAATGGGAATGCAGCGATCAAATTCCAAAAATTCGTGTAGGATAGCGGCTGGATCATTTACATGACCAGCGTGGTCCACCCTTCCCGCCTCGACCTGCAGCACAAATCCTTTCTCAGATGAACCAAGATTCGCCAGGGCTGTTTTGAAAAGAGTCGGCAAATCAGGCACCGCTGAAAGCTGGGTATCATGCTTTCGATCAATTGCATATGGCATATGCGACTCTGCAAAAAGTCCCAGTAAGCGTGAAGCGGTTGCTTCACGGCTTAGCTCTGTTTTGTTCTGAACGTAGGTATAACCCTTGTTTTTAAACTCCGGGATCAGATCAATTGGCATCGATTCGGATGCATCCGCGCTGACTGATCTTTGAAAGTGTCGTTGCCCCCCACCAAGTAACACGTCCACTTCTCGCTCCAGATATTGCTGTGCGATTGCGTCTTCCATATCGCGATTGACGACATTGGCGGCAAATCCGGCGGGAGTTGCATGCGTTATCCGGCATGTTGTCACGAGTCCTGTCGCCTTACCCAAGGCTTTCGCATAGCTGTAGAGAGGTTTCAGTGCAGCGCCAACGGCATCAGTGTTGATCGCTCGGTTCATCACGCGCTGCCCACACCCCCAGGCGCTGGCGGCTGCCGCAGAATCCGTTACCGGAGAATTTGCCGAAGCCGTATCCTGCAATGCTCGACCGATACTAGGATCACAGTACAAATTCGTCCAGTTCAGCGGCGTCCCAAGGTTATATTGACTCCAGTAATGGGCCAGACTGTAGGTACCCGTCCCCATACCGTCGACGACCAGGAAAATCAGATTTTTGGCCTTCCCCGCTTTAGTTGAAACTTGAGAAGGCAAATCCCCTGCTAAGGACTGCCCCCCCAGTGTTGTAACCATTCCGGTCAGGCCGGCACCTTTGACAAACTGACGGCGGCTAAATGATCTTTGGGATTTCGACATAGCTGTTGTTTGCATCGTTATTCGCTACAGGACATGAATGATATGAATACCTCGAAGCTTGCTTCGTTCAAAAATTTTAAATCTTTGATTTCTAATTTCTAATATCCGGGCACTTGCCTCGAAGATCTTTATTGCTTAGAATCTCGATACCAGTCCTCCACCGCTTCTTTGATGGCTTCGGCAGAGTCGGCCGGCTCAAATTCAAGCGAAGCTGAATTGATGCAATACCGCAATCCGGTCGGCGCAGGACCATCAGGAAATACATGACCCTGATGAGCGCCACAGACAGCACAGTGCACTTCGACACGTTCCATGCCATAACTGATATCGCGCTTCTCACCAAGCGTGCGCCCATCAATCGGTCGGGCAAAGCTCGGCCATCCCGTGCCGGAATTGAATTTATCCGTACTGCTAAATAACGGTGTATCGCAGCAAACACAGCGATACAGCCCCGTCGCTTTGTTATCGTGATACGGATTTCCGAAAGGCCGCTCGGTGCCCTGCTCTCTCGTGACGTGATACTGTAGATCCGTGAGCTGCTCTTTCCATTCAGCTTCGGTACGTGTTATCGGAAACTGATCACCGCTCAAATCAACATGTGAAGGTAAAGCACAGGCGCTCGCACATTCACTTATGCCGCTCTTAACTGATATTGTTTCATGTGAACTATCTTCTGCCATAACGTTTAAAATTAAAAGACAACTAACAATTAAGAACGATACGGATGCGATCGAAATAGCAAGACGAGGTTTAGGATTCATAACACCGGTCAGATGTTTTGAACAACAGAACTATTCCAAAAATTTTATTAATTTGGTATAAATGCTTGCCTTATGATTAAATAAGGATTTATATATCTCGAATTAGCTTATACTAATCATTTATCGCTAACACACAAAGAAGAGATTTGAAACTAGAACGTCACAGCATCTGGCCTTTTGTTCTTATTACAGCAATATGCGCTGCTTCCAGTCAGTCTTCGCTGGCTACTCCAAACACCGGATTTTCTTACGACAAGATCGCTCATTTCCTGGTTTTCGGACTTCTGGCAACATCCTTTATGCGTATCCCTTATATACTGAAAAAGCGCTGGATAGGATTCATCGTGGCTGTATTGATGGTGTCTTTTTACGGAATAATAGACGAATTCCAACAAATGTTTACAGAGGGCCGCTCGGTTGAATTCAAAGACTGGGTAGCCGATACAAGCGGTGCCGTCCTTGCAAGTTTTCTCTACCTGAAGTGGGATTGGTACCGCTCAATCCTGGAGAAACGTCCTCTTGAGAAAATTCACCTGAAAGCTAATACTTCACACTACAGCCATAAGGCTTTGTCGCAGAAGTATCAATCGGCTTGCCGGCAATAGCGTTTTCGTAAGCCAACTTCACATAATTGGTCGCATTTGCAATATCCCCTGAGTCGGTTGATTGAATACTGTCAATTGCCCCCTGATAAATTATTAGACCCTCGGGATTGATCAAAAACATGTGCGGCGTGGTACGTGCATCGTATTTGCGTCCTACAACGCCCTCCGGATCCAACAACAACGCTGTTGACCCCACCTTCTGTTTATTACGCACTGCTTGAGCTTCGGAAGCAGTCAGGTAACCCTGCTTACCTTTGGCAGAGGAGAGTACTTGTAACCAAATGACGCCCTTTTCGGTCATCTCCTTCTGCAATGATTGCATGTCGCCATTTGCGTAAAACTTTTTGACAAACGGGCACTGGTGATTCGTCCACTCAAGCACCACATACTTTCCTTTAAAATCAGATAGACTGTGTTCAACACCCGTACTGTCCGACAAAGTAAACTCAGGAGCCGGCGTCCTTGTTTCGACTAAGGCATGTAAGGTTGTGCCAAATAGTAAAGATCCGATTAGAAGTATATGTTTTGTTGCATTCATAGTTATAGATAGTCTGATAAAAGTGAAGATGGTTCAATCGAGTGCTTTTTCAACTGCCTCACGTATTTTTCCGTTGGTCAGGTTTTGGGATAAAACAGTCACTTGTCCATCCGGCGTGTATAGTAAATAAAGCGGCACCCCGGAACGGCCAAAACGCTCCAGTTCCTTCGTGATTCCGGGATCATAGCGAGTCCAGTCGGCTTCTAAAGTGACCACATCATAGCTTTCAAACAAAGATCCAGTCGCCTCCGTACGCAGGGCAACTTTTTTATTCACCTGACAAATCAGGCACCAACTCGCGGTAAAATCAACGAATACCGGTTTTCCATCCGCTAAAGCGGCATCAACACTTTCCACAGACCAAGAAGTCCAGCCATCATTATCCGCCATGGGCACATCTGAAGCAAACTCTTGATGTGCGCTCTTCGATTCACTGACAGCGTAAAAGAAAGCACTCATTAACAACATCAGACTTGATAACTGAGCGATTCGCTGCGTACGCCTCGACTTAATCGGCACAGACCAGCGGCCGTAAATCCACGCCGCTATTGCTGTAACAAGAAGCGCGGAAAGAAGCCCGATAATCGCATCGGTTCCACCAAGCGTACCTGCAACAAATAACAAAAAAACAACTGCTGCCATTAGCAGAAAGCCCATAAACTGTTTTACTGTTTCCATCCATGCACCCGGCTTTGGCAAATAGGCCACGAGTTTCGGAAAGACCGATAAAAACAAAAACGGCGATGCCAGCCCCAGCCCCATCATCCCGAAAATCAGCAGACCGGTTACTGTACTTACCTGTACGGCAATCCCACTCACTGAAGCGACCAATGGCCCCATGCAAGGCGCACCGACCACCGCTGCCAATACACCCATCCCCAACGAACCTAAAACATCGCTCCGTTTCGAAATCCCGGCATCCGCGCCCACCAGATTAGTTCCAAGCTCGAATACGCCCATCAAATTTAAAGCAAATAAAAAGAAAATAACTGTAAGAACAGCCACAAAGCCAGGACTCTGTAGCTGAAAGCCCCAGCCAATCTGCTCACCCAAAGATCTTAAACCGAGCAAGACCCCGGCAAGTATCAGAAAACTTGCAACGACACCCAGAGTATACGCACCCCCATGCAACAGAGCCTGAGGACGCGACTGCCCCGAATGTTTCAGCAGTGAAAACACTTTCAGAGAAAGCACCGGCAACACGCAAGGCATCAGATTAAGGATAAGCCCACCGGCGAATGCCAATACAAGCCATCCCGGAAGCCCCATCTTAAATAAAATACCCTCTAGTCCACCCGGAGTGTTTATCTCCGTTTTAGATGCGACACTACCCTCCCCGATTTTGTCAATCGAGCCTTCGACCAGCCAGTTTCCCTCCGCCGACTGCAATATTCCTGAAAACAAGTCCAAAGGTTGATTCAATTGCTCCAGAGCAAGCGGTGCTTTTAATTCTGCCATGCCTTCCCCTATAAAACTAAACTCCTGTACTGCGTTTGGATCAATAACACCCTCCGCATCTGCATAAAAATACAATTCTCCCGGAAGTGACCATGCTTCTGTTTGTTCAAGTGTAAAAACCAATGCCTTGTCTTCGAGCGTCGCTGAAATGCTCCAGGGCACCTCCTTTTCAGGGAAATGGTCACGAACGGCATCAAACAGGAACGCCTGTTCACTTTCGATGAACTCTCGTCCGGAAATCAGTTCCAAAGTCAGACTTGCATCCCCGGGCAAGCAAACCTCTTTACAGATCAACCAGAATGCATCGGCTTTGATCAACAAAGGCACTCCGTGTTCTAGCGATGCAGGTGCCTGAACAGGAACAATCAGCGTTACTACATCTTCAAAGCCATAACTGATCAAACCACCCAATTCAATGCGCTTCGGCGCCGGCCATTGGATTTCACCGGCAACAAACCCCTCCGGCAACTCCCATTCAATTTCGACAGGTAAACCGCTCGCACCGGGATTTTTCCAGTAAATGTGCCAGTGAGGTTCCAGTTCAAAATTCAGCGCCAAATAGAAAGTCTGCCCCGGCACGACCTGGGTTGTCTCAGAGATAAGTTCAATAGTTGCATGCTCTGTAACCTGAGGACCCGCAACCAAACGGATTGCTGCCCCGAACAAGGAGCAGAATAAAAGAATAATCAGTAGCGATTTTTTCATAACATCCATAAAGACAACAAAAGTAGATAAACTGCAGACAAAGTTTATTCCCCATTCCGGCAACAATCATTGTTCACTATCATTCTACGACTTTATCCCGGCATTCAATCAGTTTCATCCCACTATCGGTACCAAAAAAGTAGCGAAGGCGCGTCTCACGCCGCACGAACATTTGGACATGGACACTCTGGCTCATACAACGCTAGTGCGCACCGAGCGGTGTCCTGCGAAGCTTACAGAGCGAAGCGGGAACGGTGCTGCGCTTGCTACAAATTAAAATTGAACCAGCTCGGGATTGCCAATCTCCGCATTGGCAGCATCAGAGCCACAAGTTACCTCACCCATGAATTTATTCAATGTTCGATGTTTACAGGTTCGATGTTCGATGTTCATTCTTCTTCTATGTCTGAAGAAGATCTTGGACCTACCGGGGCAATCTGTTTTGATTTGCCATCGCCTTACGAAGCACATCCGTGCGGGCTTTTGTACTTGCCACGTTTCATAGCCAAGTGTCGTAAGCACCTGGCCGGTGAACTGCCAAAGTCCTATCAAAAGAATTTCTGCAGAGGTCTGGATCGATTTCTAAGCACACATCTTGGCATTGATCCCAAAGAAGTGCTCGCTGCTGTGGAAAAGTCCGGTGACGATGATGCTGAACTTGATCGCCTTCTTGAGGAATTGTTTCCCGGAGAGCTAAATGCAGCCGACTGGAATCGAGAAGTCGTTCATAAAGGAAAGACAGAGATGGGTCGCGAGTTTTTGGCCGAGTCGCTAACCAATATGGGCTGCCCCGAAAAGATCGGCGAGATTGACAGTGTCATTGATATGATCGACTTTGACGAAGGCCGCATTCCCGGATTTTCTGACGATAAACGTAGAAAATGGGAAAACGAACAATCGAAAGCCCAGGACTTGCCAGACTAAATAGAGAATAAATGAGATTTCAAAAACCAGGGAACTTCTGAAAGATACTTGTATTAAAGCTCCCAATCACGACTAACATCTTTGCGTTTACCTTTATTTGTTAGCTCTTGAATTAAGGATGCTTCAGGAAGATTCTTCCAGTACTTTTTTGGCATTTCCGAAAGCATGGCTTTCTCTTTGAGACGAGCAGGATTGAAGATGTTTTTGTAATAGGTGAGCCACAAGTGTTCAAAGTCATCTGTTTCTGGAGCCATAGCTTTGTCGGCTCCATCAGTAAAAAACAATTTTTTCTTATTCCAATGAGCGCAAGCATCAGGCGTAAGAATAGACCAATGCATATTAGCAAATCGCTTTTTGAAAAAAGGTGCCATTCGCGATACAATAAGGTGTTCAGGCTCAAACCAAGCAACAAAGCAGGTTTCGTTGTTTTCCTCAGCCTGTTCAATATTGATTTCTCTGAAACGGACAAAGGCCTTCATCTTGTGGCAATCACGCCGTATCGCACTGATCATCTGGTGACACTGAATAATGTCAGCATCCAAGCCTATTTTTAATAATAGAGGTTCTCCATGAGTGAGTTTCCATAACACACGGTAAAGTATTTCCCATTTAATCGGATTACGGTAACAGGAGACGCTCTCGGCCAAGTCTAAAAATTGTTTAGAGACTCTATAGGAGCTGCTTTTATTAACGAAATTCTTCTGCAAGTCGTTCTCATCGCTAAAATTTAATTCCATTGCCTGACTGTTTGACCATGAAATGTGCACAGGATCGATTTCCTGCTGAAGCAACTCTCTAGCAACGTTTCTCCATGCTTGGAATGATTCTGGAAAATCGACCGTTTTCATAACTCTCCCGTCACAGTAGATATATTAGTAAAAAGATCCAGTTGCTCGGCTGGTGCTGGCATCAATTGTGCCTTACTGATTTCCAGATTTTTAGGCGTATAGTCTGTGAGCTGGATAAATGGCATTATCTTTTTTAAAGAAATACGAAGTTTGGTCAAATCGTCCAAACAAAGCGCATGCCAACGACGAATTTTTAAAATGCGAGCAATGTTACGCACTCCCAAACCAGGAATCCGCAAAAGGGTTTCCCTTGGAGCCGTGTTCAAATCTACAGGGAAGTGTTGTGGATTTCTCAAAGCCCAGCTTGTTTTCGGATCATAGCGAAGGTCTAAATTCGGATGCTCGTCTGTGACAATTTCATCCACTGTAAACCCGTAAAAACGCAAAAGCCAATCTGCTTGATAGAGTCGATGCTCGCGGATCAACGGGGGCGCTTTCGGAGGAAGCTTCGCAGAAGGATCTGGTATTGGACTAAATGCAGAGTAATAGACTCGGCGTAGTTTATAATCACTATACAGATCTTTAGCGGTTGAAAGAATGATTGAATCAGTTGAATCATCCGCACCTACAATCATTTGTGTGCTTTGGCCAGCCGGAGCAAATTTAGGGATCTTTGCCCGTCTTTTACCCTTCTTTGAGGTTTTGTATTCTGACTCTTTCTCGTGAATGCGATGCATGCTGGTTTTTATGCTTTTTACATCTTTTTCCGGAGCCAATTTTTTTAAGCTATGCTGAGTGGGTAGTTCAATATTGATGCTGAGACGATCGGCCCATTGACCTGCCTCAGCAATGAGTTCAGAAGAAGCTTCCGGGATCGTTTTTAAATGAATATAGCCACGAAAATCGTGTTCTATTCGCAGTTTCCTGGCGACTGCAATTACGCATTCCATGGTATAGTCCGGTGTTCTTATTATACCGGAACTCAAAAATAATCCTTCGATGTAATTGCGTTTGTAAAAGTTGATCGTGAGGTCAACGATTTCATCCGGCTTCAGACGAGCTCTAGGGGTACTGCTGGACTTGCGGTTAATGCAATACAAACAATCGTAGATGCAATAGTTCGTCATTAGTATCTTGAGAAGCGACACGCAAC
>CAZTSB010000067.1:0-8141 GCA_964616435.1 uncultured Puniceicoccaceae bacterium
TGCCTGCAATTTCACGATACATGTCATTGATCCCGAAATGAATACCAAAGTCCCGGTAAAGTCGATGAACCGGATAGTAGATCCAGATTATTCATCAATGCCTTCCTGAGTGAAGCCGCTTGCGAAGAAGCTTAATTCGGTAGTTGTAACATCGAATACAAGAAGGTCTGAGAGATTTACTCATTTATCAAAATCGAAATCCAAATCGTCATCGAAATCGATATTGATTTGGATTTCGATACCGATTTCGACTTCGATTCAAAATTCGCGAACCTTTTTAGATTCGGTGTAACATCGAATACAAGCTGGGTGTATGATACCCTTTAGATTCGTCTGAATTACAAAAATTGCGGATAAACGATACTTTCAAGATTGCGATTATTGTATGGTAGTGTTCAAACACACGAATCCCAGCTTATGAGTGATTCAAACAGTGATCCGGAAAAGACCAAACAAAGTGAGATTCCTCCAAAACAAGTCGATGATAGCTCTCAGAGCGAAATGACTTTTTTGGAGCATCTGGAGGAGTTCCGCTGGACGGCCTGTCGGAGCATCGTCGCTTTTCTCGCCGGTGTGTTGATAATCGTCTGCTTTCTGCCGAATATTGGCGGATTTCTTCAAATACCCCTTCAACAGGCTTACGCTTCCAATGGTCTTGATTACGCAGGTCTGGTCAGTTACAAGCCGATGGGTGTCTTTTCCGTTTTTATTCAGATTGCACTACTGGGTGGTCTGGTTCTTTCAATGCCCTTTGTTCTGTACTTTGTTGCATGTTTCATCGCTCCCGGACTGACTGACCGAGAGCGCCAAATTGTGCGGCCAGCGTGTTTTGCTGCCTTTGCGTTGTTTTTGGCAGGTGTATTAGCTGCGTTTTATCTTATACTACCTCTGACGTTTACTTTTTCCGTTTATCTCAACCAGATGATGGGACAGGCGTTATTTTTGGCTGCTTCGGAATACTATAACACCGTGGTCTGGTTTTCACTTACAATTGGGGCGATCTTTCAGTTTCCGCTGATATTGGTCATCCTGATTTACATACAGGTGCTCACAGTTGCACAGTTGAAATCTGTTCGAAGGGCAGTTTTCGTTGGCACCATGGTTTTTGCTGCCCTGCTGACACCGGGCGGTGACTTTATCTCCCTTTCGCTCACAACATCAATCCTGTATGGACTTTATGAGCTTTCAATTATCTTTGGCTCACGCATGGAGAAAAGGGCTAGAACTGCCGAATTCGATGAGTGGAACGACCTGAAGGACGAGGAACACACTTGACCGGCGAATATGCGGGACTAGCTTAAAGGCTAAAATGTTCAAACTTACACATTACTATGCTAAGGTATAATTTCCGGCTTGTTATTGCTGTCTTCATTTCATCCGTGTTTCTGATACATTTGTATTCACAGGAAGATGAAATTATGCCTGAGCTAGGCAATGGAATCGCTGCGATTGCCGAAGGTGAAATTATAACCATTGAACAGGTGCGCCGGGAGATGGAACCAATCATTCCACGCCTGCGTTCTCAGGCTCGGACAGAGCAGGAGTTTGCAGAAGGCGTCAGGCAGATCGGCCGTGAAATCCTTCAGAACATGATTGATCGGATTTTAATCGTCAAAGCCGCTGAAGAAGAAGGTCTGCTGATACCACCCTCTTATATCGATCAGGAGTATGAAGACGTTTTAAACCGCGACTTTGGCGGTGATCGTAGCCGCTTGCTCAACTATTTAAAGGCTCAGGGTAAGACAAATCGAGAATTTCGCGAGGACATCTATAACCGCGTGGTGGTTAACTTTATGCGACAGAAAAATCGCAGGTCACAGTCTGAAATCAGTCCGGAACGGATACAGGAATTTTACGTTCAGAATAAAGTACGCTTTTATCAGGATGAGTCGATTCACTTGCGCCAAATCCTGCTGATGCCCAAAACAGATGAACCCATTGAATCACTACGTCAGACTGCAAAAAAAATCATTCGGGAACTCGACGAAGGCGCCGATTTTGATGATACGGCAGACAAATACTGTACAGATGCAACTGGCAAAAAAGGCGGCGACTGGGGCTGGATCAAACGCCAGGATATTCGAAGTGAACTGAGTACAGTCGCCTTTCAGCTAAAGCTGGGGGAATACAGCAAACCAGTAGAGTTGGGCGAAACAATTTTCATCCTCTATTGCGAAAATAAACGCGAAGAGATGATTCAACCGGTTACTCAGGTCCGTGACGCCATTGAAGGCATTCTTGTCGGAGAAATCGCCCGCAAAAGCCAGGAGCGCTGGCTCCTGAACCTCAGGGAAAACAGTTACGTACGCTACTTTTTGTAAACCCATTGAGAATATCCATTGACATGACGTCGAAAGTATTTGTCTTATGAATCCTTTCCTTAGGGGCGACCTGATTTTGGTCTGAGATATTTTCCGTGCAAGCATAGAAATGGTCCCTTAGAACCTGATCCGGTTGATACCGGCGTAGGGAAAGGAACGGTTCAGCTTCTCGGTTGAGCCCGGCTCCCTTTGCCTCGCTGCATTTCGGATCTCATATTTCACAAAAGAGATTGTTATGAAACCAATTGCTGTTAAACTCGTGGGATTGCTTCTTGCAACCTGTATCCTGGCAGAGCCTGAAACATCCGAAACGGACACCGCTGCCGATGAGGATCAGGAGATACTGATTCTGGAACCGGTAATCGTTACCGGATACCTCTGGGAGTCAGAATTACAAAAAGTGACTGCCAGTGTCAGTGTGATTGAAGCAGAGCAGTTAGAGCTAAACGGCGTGCAACACTTTGAAGATATTGTTAATGCACTCCCCAATGTAACCTGGACCGGCGGTAGTTCACGTCCACGCTTCATTCAGATTCGTGGTATCGGAGAAAACTCACAGTTTGAAGGCGAAACTCCGGATTCTGCAGTGCGTTTCCTGATTGATGATCTGGATTTGACCGGTGTAGGAACCGTTGGCAATCTCTTTGACGTCCGCCAGGTTGAAGTGCTTCGAGGCCCTCAGGCCGGTGCCTTCGGCGCCAACGCAGCAGGTGGTGTCATCAAAATTGTGACTAACGACCCAACCCCTTACTGGAGCGGTCAGTTGAAAGGTACAGTCGGCAACGACAATCTATGGGAAACCGGCTTCGCCCTGGGTGGCCCTATTCTTACAAGTGACCCTGAACAACTTACTTTTCGTTTCTCTGGGCATAGTCTACAACAGGATGGTTTTCGCAATAATCGCACCCTCGGCAAGGATGACACCAACGAACGCGATGAGTTTTCCAGCCGTCTGAAGGTCCGCTGGCTCGCCAATGAAGATTTGCGACTGGATGGTTCTTTCTTATATGCTGACTTCGATAACGGTTACGATGAGTTTACGCTGAACAACGCACGCACTTCGACCTTTAGCGATCAACCCGGCCGTGATGAACAGGAAACCTTTGGTACTAGCCTGAAGGCAACATATCTGGGCTTCGACACCTTCGATGTGACCTTCATAAGCGGTTATGTCGACACCGATTCCCTTTACAGCTTTGATGGCGACTGGACCGATGAAACCGAAGACTTTCTGGATATCAACCGGGAACGTGAAGTCCTCACGGAAGAACTTCGTTTTGATTCCACGGACGATGAAGATGCGCTCGGCTTTATTGACCGTTGGACGGCCGGTATTTATTTTGAGCGTCTGGAAGAGGATACGCTGACAACGGGCTTCGGCGATTTTGAAACCAACTATGAAAGCAACACTTTCAGCCTCTATGGACAAGGGACGCACCTTTTCAGTGAGCGGACACGCGTAACACTGGGCCTTCGAGTCGAGCACTTCGACCTGGAGACAACTATTAAAAATGGCTTTCGTCAATATGTGGACTTTGACGACTGGCTTTTCGGCGGCAAGTTGACACTTGAGCATGATTTAAATGAACAGCAGATGGCCTTTGCCTCTGTCACACGCGGCTATAAAGCTGGTGGCGCAAACATCTATGCGTATCTGGAAGTCCCTCCCTTCCAGAACGAATACGACACTGAAGACTTATGGAACTACGAAATCGGCCTCCATTCAGTCTTCCTGGATGGCAGGCTGGAGTCTAGGCTCACGCTCTTTTTCCTCGATCGTCACAATGCACAACTGCGTGACTCCGAGGGCGAAGGAATCGCGTTTACATACTTTACAACCAATGGCGACGATGCTCAGCACTATGGTCTAGAAGCTGAAACAAAGTTTTACATCGATAAAGACTGGACTCTTGACGTGCTGCTGGGGCTGCTGGAAACAAACCGTGGCAATTACGAAATAAGAACAGACGATGATGAGAACGTGGACCCGGAATTCATCAAGTCCCGCGATCTGGCCAATGTGCCAAGCTACACCTACACTGTCCGCCTGAACTACCGGCCGCACAAAGGCTTGTTCGCCGGCTCCGAACTCGTCGGCAGCGATGATTACTTTGAGTCCAACAGTCACCGGGAAAAGCGAGATGCCTATATCCTCTTCAATTGCTCCGTCGGCTACCGATGGGAGCGGTGGACTGTGACATTATGGGCAAAGAACCTCTTCGACGAAGAATACGCCGAACGTGTGTTCTTCTTCGACAATGGTAAGGGTGAACAGCGCTATGAAGCACCGGCAGCGCCACGCACTTATGGTATCACCGGAAACTACAGTTGGTAGAGTTACCAAACGTGCCTGATACATTTTCGCATTACACCTCGTTATCAGAGTTGCGTCCAATGATTCTCAACTAGATTTTCGATAGCATTTGAAAGACTTTTCATAAGTTTCCGCGAAGATTCGTTTTGATAGCGATCCGGATGTTGAACAATCGTTATTTGGCGTTGGATTTTTTTGTCGCTTAAGGGAATCTGAGTGACGCCTTCACGATGTTCACCCGACATGGCCATCAGTGGAACGACTGTTGCATAGCCGCCGCTGGCAACCAAACGTAAAATAGTTTCTATCTGGAAACTTTGCACGATGGTTCGTGTTTTGCCAGTGCCCAGCTTGCAGAGTTCATGGATTTGTTGACCTGCACAGTGGATGCGGCTTAGCGGTAAAAAAGGCCCGTCTTTCAGATCACTCAGTTTCAATGTATCCAGCTTTACAAGTTTACTGTTGCTGGGAACAACTGCGACAAAAGGTTCGTGAGCGATTACCTTCATCATGAGTTGTGGCTCCGAAATTGGAGAAGACATCACGGCAAAATCCAGTTCACCCTCTACCAGCTTCTTTAACAAGTTTTCCGTGAAGTCCTCATATATTTCGAAAGCAGGAAGTTCTATTGCTTGTTTACCCTGATGCAATTCTAAGAGGTAAGGTACCACATAAGGAGCCATTGTTTGTATGATACCAAATCGTACGATTCCACAGTGACCTGCCAGCTCGTTCAATTCGCTGACCGTATTGTCGTGCAATGAGAGTATTGACAGCGCTCGGGGCAGCAGCATCTGACCGGACTCGGTCAATACGATGTTCCGGCCTTGTCGATGAAACAAAGGGGATTTAAGTTCAGTCTCCAGTTTTTTGATTTGTTGACTCAAGGACGGCTGCGCAACATTGCATCGCCGCGCTGCTTTCGTGAAATTTCGGTAATTTGCCACATGGACAAAATATCTAAGTTGCTGCAATTCCATAGGGTAAAGCTATCAAAAGTATAGTTTTAATATATTTCAACTATCACATTTATCTGCTACAGTATAGTTTCAAATCAAAACTATACTTATTATGATTAATCAAAAAATACCAGAATTCAGTGCGCAGGCATATCACGCCGGTGAGTTTAAATCCGTCTCAACAGATGATGTCCTAGGTAACTGGGCCGTCTTTTGTTTTTATCCGGCTGATTTTACATTCGTGTGTCCAACAGAGTTGGGTGATCTCGCTGACCACTACAAGGAGCTGAAAGACATGGGTGTCGAGGTCTACTCTATTTCTACGGATACTCACTTTGTCCACAAAGCATGGCATGATGCTTCGGATACCATTCGCAAGATTGAGTTTCCGATGATTGGGGACCCCACGGGAGTCATTACGCGTGGATTTGGAGTGATGATTGAAGAAGAAGGCGTTGCTTTACGCGGCACTTTTGTGATCAATCCGGAAGGTGAAATCAAAGTGGCGGAAATTCATGATCTCGGTATCGGGCGCTCGGCTGTAGACCTTGTTCGCAAAGTGAAAGCAGCTCAATATGTGGCCAATAATGACGGTCAGGTATGTCCGGCAAAGTGGCAACCCGGTGAAGAAACGTTAACTCCGCATCTCGATCTGGTTGGAAAAATCTAATTATTAAATCGAATGACTATGGCGCTGATCTCCCTCGGATCAGCGCCTATTTTCAGGAACTGCCAGGTAAAATCCGTCATGAATTTAAATGCCGACATCTTAAACACCTTACGCGATTATGCTAAAAAAATTCAGCACCCGGTACAGATAAAGCTCTACAATGGGGAGCATCCAAAACGGGAACAGCTGATTACATTTCTGCAACAAATTGCGTCTATTTCGGATTTGATAAGTTTTGAACACGCACAAACGGACATAGCCGTTCGTGAAGGAATGACATTTGAGCTAATTGCAAACGGCTCCAAATCGGGAATTATTTTTTCCGGCATTCCCGGAGGGCATGAGTTCAATTCGTTCATTCTTGCACTTTTACAAGTGGGTGGGAGCGCTTTGAAATTGGACGAAAGCCTGCAGCGGCAAATAAAATCCATTGATGAACCCTTAAACTTTGAAAGTATTATTTCTCTCGACTGCCATGTTTGTCCGGAAGTTGTCCAAGCCCTCAACCAGATGACTGTTCTAAATCCATTGATCAGGCATGAAATGATTGACGGAACACTTCATCAGAGCCTTGTGGACGAACGCAATGTGCAGGGCGTGCCTGCTGTTTTTCTCAATAAAAAGCCGTTTGCCAACGGTGCAATAACAGTCACAGACATTCTTGAAAAGCTGAGTAACGTAAAGCGCAGAACGCTTGAAGAAAAGCCTGCAAAAGACGCAGAACAAATCATCTACGATACGGCAATAATTGGCGGTGGACCTGCCGCCGTAGCCGCGGCAATCTATATCGCTCGCAAAGGGTTGAAAGTAGTGATGATAGCAGAAAAGATCGGCGGACAGCTCAATGACACTCAAGCAATAGAAAACTTTATTTCCGCAACGGAAACAACCGGTTCGAAACTTACCGGCAATCTTCGCAACCACATCGAAGCTTACTCGATCACCGTCCGCGAAGAGCTTCGCGTCACTTCAATTGACTCAGATGCGGACAACCTCACTAAAAACATTCACTTATCCACTGATGAGTTATTAAAAGCACGCACGGTCATTGTAGCAACCGGTGCGCGCTGGCGAGAACTAAATGTACCGGGTGAAAAAGAAAACATTGGCCGTGGCGTGGCCTACTGCCCGCACTGTGACGGCCCATTCTTCAAGGGTAAAAATGTCACCGTCGTCGGAGGCGGCAACTCCGGTGTAGAGGCAGCGCTCGACCTTGCAGGCATTGCAAAGTCAGTGACTATTCTTGAATACGCAGATACTTGTAAGGCTGATCAGATCCTTTTGGACAAAGTAGAAGCGGCGCCCAATGTAAAAGCCATGACCGGCATTGCCACAAAGGAAATTCTAACAAATAACGGGCGTGTCTCCGGCATGCGCCTTATGCGCAGATCCGACAACGAAGAATTTAACCACGATACAGAAGGTGTCTTCGTGCAGATAGGCTTAGTTCCAAACAGCAAATTCCTGGGTGAACTGATCGAAAAGAATAAATTTGGGGAAATCATCATCAATGAACGCTGTCAGACTAGCTGCGAAGGTATTTTCGCTTGTGGAGACGTAACCGACGTTCCTTACAAACAAATTATTATCGCCATGGGCGAAGGTGCAAAAGCCGGCCTGTCAACCTTCGAGTATCTATTAAAAGCACCCTCTGCTGATAAACTTTCGACACAGTGATGATTATTGAAGAAAACAACGACACACTACCACGTCGAACTATTTATAGCTAAGCTTGAAATTACTTTGACACTCAAATGATGTCCTTTCTTTGGTAAAGAGGTAGCGCAGGTGCATCCTCGCACCGCATCGAATGGCTGCTCTGGCTCACACGACGCTGGTGCGCACCGAGACGGTGCGGCGCTACCCAATTCACAATC
>CAZTSB010000068.1:0-16125 GCA_964616435.1 uncultured Puniceicoccaceae bacterium
TGACGAATCGCATCGACCAGGTTCGTGGTATAGCCGGTCAGTGAGGCTTCGACCTGTGTGTAGTCCAGACCGCTCACCCAGCCGGTGCCGGTTGTTCCGCCCAGTGCTGTTAAAAAGTCCGCAGCATTGTAACCGGTCGCAGTGTCCAGATCAATCCGATCGCCTTGCTCGGGGAAAGTTCGTTTGTAGGCGGGGTCGAGACGATAGACCTGGTCATCGACCGTGACTTCCACCCACACGCGGCGCAGCAGGATGCCCGGGCCGGAGCCGGGAACGCTCGGGGACGGCATCGCCTCTGCCGGAATCCCGCTCTGTCCGTACACTAAAGGCAATTGACTCTCATCCACACCGAGAAGTTCGGATAGATCAAGGTTCGGGTACCACTGCTCGCCCATTCGGTAGCCGGCCTCATAGCCGCTCTCGCGCAGGAGCGCTACCAGCAGGGCGGCCTGATCGAAGTCATTGCCGCTTGCTTCCAGCAAGGTCAGGTGCGCGCCCTTGAGCGAGCCGTAGTAGGGCTGATACTCGATGGTGTCATGCACGTAGCGATAGATCGTCTCGACATCGTGATCCAGGCCACGCGCCAGGTCTTTGATCGCATCGGTGATGGTGCCCGAGCGGTCCTGCTCGGGGGTCGCTCCGGCTGTGCAAAAACTTGTCGAAGCCGCCGTCTGTTGAAGGTCGAGTTTTGAAGCCTGAGCGGCGAATCCGGCCTTTGCGGGCTGGCTTTGGGGCTCTATGGTAAGCGCCCCGCGCTCCCAGCCCAGAGGATTGCCTGACAGTGTGAGCGCGCTGAACAGCCACAGACAGAGTCCCGCATTTTGTATGCGAGTGATGGCAAATGATTTCATAGTAAATGGGTGATCTTTGGTCTTAAAGTGAGTTGGTGACATTTTCGATATTCCCTGCTGCATCGTAGTCGTATTCGATTGATCGCGTGTTGGGCCAGTTGGACTCGATCAGGCGGTCAATAGCATCGTACCGGTAGCTTGCCGGAACCGGACGGCTATTGGCATCCATGGGGTTCTTGTTATACTTGAATTCTTCCAGATTGGTGTAGTCATCCCCATCCGGGTCGCCGTCCGCACCGTTATCTCCGGTAGCGTCGGTTATCGACAATCCATACAAAACTTCCCAATTATCATTGAGGAAGTCATTGTCTGCGTCCTCAAAGGCAAGGAACTCTTCAGCACCCAGGTCCGGCGCACTGCCGCGCGGACGGGCAATAAAACCGATGTCACGCTTTACCGCGCTCGGCACGCCCGCATCAATGGCCGGAGAGGTCTCCGTCAAGCCGCCCTGCGCGTCAAGCAGTGGGTCGATACTGATGACCGATGGCTCTAAAACGACTCCGTTTTCGACATCTTCGACAATACTGTGCTCGACATGGATGAACTGATCCGGTGCGCCGGAGTTGTAAGTGATTTCAGCATAACCGGGTGACCAGAAAATACTATTGCTAATGTGGACACTGCCCGAAGTGCTATGGACATAGATGCCTCCAGCGCCCCCGGTATTATTGTAAAACGTGCAATGCTCAATGCGCAGATGTGCGTTTGACCCAAGATAGACACCTCCTGAGCTAAACCCTGTATTATTATAAATAATGCAATTGCGTAAGCGATGATCCCCTGAATTCACGTCGATAATTTTTCCGAACTCACTGGTATTATTGCGAACGATGCAGTTATACAGACGCACATTTCCTGCTATCCGAATGACTGATGTGTTGGTATTTACGAACGCTTGATTCTGAATGGTTAATCCATCGACCACGCATTCCTGATTAATATCAATACTTTCGTTGCTGGGGCTTTGGTTTTCAATAAAGGTACTTTGTGGACCATTTTCCGAGAGGATCAGTAATTTCTTCGAGGGCCAGATCGAATGACCTTCGACATAAGTCGGCATCCGCAGGTAATTGTAGGTGCCGTCTTTGACCAGCAGGATATCGTACTCTCTATCGATAGTTTCAAGTGACAGCGCATCCACAATGGCAGCCTGTATTTCAGTAAAGGTCTCTGCCGGGCCAACGATGTAATCCGGCGCAGGAATCGAACTACTCGATTGCGGGTCGCTCTGGCGCTTGATCTCGTAAATATTCGGGTAGCGGTCTTGATCGGGATCGTCATAGCTGTCGTCTGTAAAAGGATCCAGGCCATTCAAAACCTCTTCTCCATCCAGCATATTATCGGCATCTACGTCCGGATTAGCCGGATCAGTCTGATACTGAAACTCGTCCGAATCAATGAGCAAATCCTGATCGAAGTCGCCGCTGCTGTTGCCGTCGCGAGCCGTTGTGCCAAAATGATGTATCTCCCAGTCATCCGGCAGGGAGTCGCCATCTGCACTGAGCGCGCTGTAGGGGTTCAGGCCGTGTTCCAGCTCATATCCATCCGAGAGTTGATCTGCGTCGCTGTCCTGATCCTCATAATGCGGATGGGTTTGTAAATACTGCACCTCAATTGCCTCTGCGCTCAAGAGCCCCTGATAGACTGCCGGACGAGCAACGGAGCCGTTAAACGGCTGTTGAAAGTTTGTCGGATGCGGATATCTACCCACGGTTAAAGGAACTGTTGCCGGACTTGAATTCTCGGTATATAAGTATTCGCCAATTATATTGCTGACAACTTGCTGACCATCGACATAGAACTGCGTGGCATCCGCGGTTCTCGTAAAGGCAAGGTGATACCACTGTTCTGCTGAAAATGTAACTCCTTCGCTACGAACCCGCCGGTATCCATTGCTCCCACTCCAATAGATAACTTCAACATAAGAACCGGTTATAGATAAAGAAAAGCCGCCATCGTCACCTTCCACTCCCTGGCTGATTGGGGTGCGAAGACTTGACAGCGAGCCGTCAATTTTAACCCACAGGGAAACCGTCATGGTATTGTCGGTAAGATCCAGCGCCCGCTCGCTCTGCAAATAATCACCACTGCCATCAAAGCGATAACTGGCGCGTGCCTGCGTATTTGCACGAACATGCGTCGGTTGTGCATCAGTACCCAACTGAGCGATACCATTGTTGGCTGTCAGAGAGCTGTCTGGTATGGCCGGATCGGTGGCAGCAGGCGTGTCAAAGTCCCACAGAAGCACCGCCTGATCCAGATGCGGATCAATCCATACCGGAATGGAATCGGGATCCAGCGGGTCGCTGCCGGCGCCGACTTCGATCGCATCATCCCAGCCATCGTCATCTGTATTGGGGTCGGTGGGATCGGTCCCGGCCTGATACTCTTCCAGGTCGGAAAGCAGGTCGTCATCTGAATTGAGCGTAGTATTGGCCACCAGAGCATCAAAACCATACTGGATTTCCCAGTAGTCCGGTAGCAAGTCGCCGTCGCTGTCAGTAGGATTTACAGTTAGTAAGAAGCTCGATGTGCTTTGATTCTGACCGTCGTCAACGGTGATGGTGATTGTAGTGGATCCCCATTGGTTTGCCAGAGGTGTAGCGGTAATTGTACGATTATTGCCGGCACCCGCGAGCAGCAGAGCGGCATCGGGGACCAGCGTCTGATCGGAACTGCTGGCCGTCACGATTAACTGATCTATGAAAGTGCCTGAGTCGGTAATGATAAAACTCAAGGCTGCGGTCGATTCATTTTCGAAGATGCTTTGATCGGCAATTGAACTGATGGACGGCAGGGTATCGATCCACTCAATGATAAAAAATGCACTTTCTGTAGTCAGGGTGAAGGGCCATTCGATCAAACTATCCACGGCTGTCAATTGCTCCAATTCCTGCCATGAATCCACTCTTAAGTCCGAACTACCTTGAATCGAATAGGTCTGGCCAGCTTCCGCATTAAATTCCAATCTGAATGCTTTCTCCGCCGCCTCCTCAACGATCAATTTAGGCCTGAGACTATCAGATGCTGTAGTATCTGCGCAAAGATTTGAGCCGATGAGCCCGAGTAATAAAAATCGGGCACACCTCATTAGACAACGGAAAGATCTAGGGGACATAGTATGCAATGATTGAACCATAGTCATTCCATAGAGATGCTGTGACTGTAGCAAGTCTTAATGTTTAAGGTTACTGCAAGTTGGGTGTAATTCAAATTTGTAGCAACATGTCGAATGTCGAATAGAAAAGGTAGCGCAGGCGCGTCCTCGCGCCGCACGAAGGTTCAAACGCATTGGCTTACACGACGCAGGTGCGCACCGAGACGGTGCGGCGCTACCCTGCTACATATTTGAATTGCACCCCTGCAAGTTACCCGTCGCAGCAATTCCGATGCCGTAAAGGTCGGCAAAGTAGTTGGCAAAATAAGTTCCAATGCCGAATCTAGTACTAGCAGTACTGGTGATGCAGTACTAGCAGTAGCAGTAATGTAGTACTAGCAGTAGCAGTGATGTAGTACTAGCAGTAGCAGTGATGTAGTACTAGCAGTAGCAGTGATGTAGTACTAGCAGTAGCAGTGGTGGAGTACTAGCAGTACTGCTAGTATCCTGTATACAGAACAGCACAAAAAAGCCCTGCATCCTATGATGCAGGGCTTGTGCAGTTTGCTGATGTTGGCATTATTTCACGGTCAGGGTGAATTTGCTGATACCGGTGCGTACCTCGTTTACAATCTGGCCGTTGACACCTAATTGTGTCTTGACCACCAGCTTGTATTTGCCGGTTGCGAGGGTGCCGGGCAACTGCCCGTTGATGACTCCAGGGTCGTTGTCCATAATGATCTCGACCTTGGTTTCAGTGCCGTCCTCGGCTTGCAGGTAGAGGCCTACATCCTGAGAACGTTTGCCGGCGGTGCGCAACCGATCCCCAACTACCTTGAAGATGCCACCGGGTGTGGCCAGTGAGTTGGTTTTTCCGCTGACTCCGTCGGTGAATCTCACGATCCGGGGGTCGAAGTCGGGCTCGACTATGCGCTCCAATCTTACCTCCGGAAGGACTTCGGTGAGTGCGGCGCCAGCGTTTACGTTTATCTCCAGCGGGTTTTTGTCCGGGTCGCGGACGGTACCTTCGGTGGCAAAGGTACCCTTCATGCTGAAGCCCAGTTTGAGCCAGGACAAGTTCAGGCCGTTGCCGTTTTTGACGAGCCTGGTCAGCGTTTCCTGTATTGCAGCAAACACGCCTTTGAGGTCGGGCTTGCTGACGATGTTGCGTGTTTCGAGTATTTCATCGATCAGCTCATCTTCGGTGTAGGTTCGGTTAACCAGTACTCGGGCATTGTAGCTGCCGTCGTCGGTTAACTTATTTTCTGTTGTATAGTATTGCATTTACTATTTTCCTTTCTATTGCGGGTTTTTGTTATGGAGCCATTGCTGACTCCGAGATTCTGTTAGGTTTAAGTGTTTTATTCTAATAGTTTTTATAAGTGTTTATATATCTTTATACGAGTGAGCGGCCCCTAATTAGCACTTTTTTTGCATTTTTTTTCACTTTTTTTTGAGTAGGCATGCCTTGGCTGCTCAACCGGGTATTTAGGGGTGCTCAGAAGGGGGAATTCTTTTAGCAGAATGCGGGGCGAAAGGTGACGGTGAGGCAGTATTTCGTGTAATACCAAATCTAAGAAGGTCTGAAATATTTACTCATTATCCAAATCCAAATCCTCATCGAAATCGCAATCGATTTGGATTTCGATGAGGATTTCGACAAACGAGTGAAACCATCAAACCTTTTGAGAAATGGTATAATAAGAATCCTGTCTAACTTCACATTCTTTGCGGCTTTGCCGCACCAGATGCATTCATGGTTACAACCGCTAAATCAAAGCGACCATGCAGTTCCTACCGCGAGTTCGTCCAGGTTCCTACATCCGATGTATTCTCCGGGGACAGGCAGATAGAAAAGTCTCTCCATCTTGGAGATCAGGTGTTTTGTGTACTTTCATTACCAAATGATGGTAGGTCAAACAGTTGGATTACAACACGCCTCTTCTATTTATTTTAACTGCCGGATTAAGAATGATTGAATTACGCGCTAACTGAAAATCCTGCGGGACTTTAGATGCTTTTAGGTTATTCTAATCAAATTAAGACTCTACCCAAATGGGTTTTCCGCAACCACGCTGCCGTAAGCTTGTCCCGAATTAAGATCTTCAGTTAGAATGTTGTCTGCTTTCGCTTCTAAAGCAGCAGCAATAATCAAACTATCCCAGATTGAAAGCCGATAGCTATTCATCACTTTCAGCGCATTCCTAAATAGTGGAGTTGTGCTTTCTACTACATGCCAATCCAAGAAAGGCTCTACAATATCTTCAATCTGGCTTGCGCTATAACCTCGCCGAATCATCTGATGTGAGAATTCATGTAACACCTGAGTACTAATGATAGGTACAAAATCAGTGGTTAAATATGGCTCAACAATAGAACGTGCTTTCTCATGCTTAACCAACACTTCTGAATCAAAGGCGTATAGTAAAATGTTTGTATCAATAAAAATGGGAGAAATAGTCATCTTTGGCCGCGATTATAGATTTCTTCACGACTAAACCCTTTTGATATGCCAGGCATGCCACCTTCATTGATGAGTTTCCAGGTACGAGCGGCCGCATCACGGTAATTGTTTCTATCGACTTCTTTTACCTTTTCCTCAATCAACTCAGTAATTAAGCTGTTAAGTGATTTACCCTCATCAATGGCAACTAACTTGGCTGAACTACCTAGTTCGTCTGGTATTCTAAGCGTTACATTCATTGTTAATTTCCTTAAAAGTTAAAAACACCTGGAGTGATACCATTTTTGCACACACTTGTCAATGGGTAGTCATATCATCGACATAAAATACCATACCCTCGAGACGAACTGTAGAAGCGTCGTGTTGACGCTGCACAGTCAATACACTAAAACGCCTCCTTGATGCAGGCTTCCAGACATGCCTTTAAGTCTTTGTACTCCCACTCGAATCCTTTCTCTTTTAACAACAGGGGCACAACTCCAATATCCGAGCAGAGTGTTTCCTTGCCCATTTGCCCGAAGAGTATGTCCACCATGGTTTTAGGCATCGATAGCACAGTTGGCCGTTTTAGTAGTTTACCCAGGTGTTGCACAAAAATCTCGTTTGCTTCAAAGTGCGGACTGACCGCATTCACTGGACCTTTGATGTTAATATCCTCAATCGCCAAACAGAAAATTCTCACCAGATCGGGCAATGCAATCCAACTCATACGCTGCTTTCCGGAACAAACAGGCCCACCCAGGCCAAGCTTAAATGGTGTTAACATGCGCTTCAGGGCTCCCCCCTGAGAACTCAACACAAGACCGATTCGCATAAATACTGTCCGTATACTTACATTCATCAACGGTTGAGCTGCGCCCTCCCACTGCTCGCAGACATCAGCAAGAAAACCGTCCCCTTTTACCGACTGTTCAGTGGGGCCGACTCCGCATTGATAGCCGTAGTAGTTTATCCCTGAAGCGCTGATATAATCCGGTGGATTGTCCTGCTCCATTATTTTGCGAACCAGCAACTTCGCTCCTTCAACCCGGCTATCGAGAATGTTCGATTTTGTCTTCCTGCTCCAGCGTTGTGCGACTGTCTCGCCGGCAAGGTGTACAACAACATCGACATCTTTCATTGCATCTTCATCAATCGTCCCGGCATTGATGTCCCAATGAAAGTCAGTCTTTCCGGAATGTGACAGCCGTTTTACGGTATGCCCCTTATGCTCCAGTGCCTCACAAAGAGACCGACCCACCAGTCCGCTTGCTCCTGAAATTAGTAGGGTCTTGTTTGTCTGATTCATTTTTTAAATTTGGCCAATGCTGCGAGTGCACGTTCACGACCTTTTTTATGATCGATAATAGGCTCCGGGTAATCCGTTGCGCCAGCAGATTCTCGCAACGATTTCGAAGCTTCCCAGGGTTCGTGAATATACTTAACCGGCAAATTGCGCAACTCAGGCACGAAATGTTTCACATACTTTCCTTCCGGATCAAACTTCTGCCCCTGTAAAATCGGATTGAAGACGCGAAAGTAGGGCGCTGCATCTGCTCCGCAACCACCACTCCATTGCCAGCCCAAAGTATTACTCGCCAGGTCAGCATCCACGAGCGTGTCCCAGAACCAGCGGGCGCCGGAGTGCCAATCCTGAAGCAAATGCTTCACCAGCAACGATGATACAATCATCCGCACCCGATTATGCATCCAGCCCGTTTGCCAGAGCTGCCGCATACCCGCATCGACTATCGGATATCCGGTAAGGCCCTTTTGCCAGGCACGCAAAGTCTGTGCATCATGTTCCCAGGGGAAATCTTCATACTCGGAACGCAATGGCTTGTCTGGCGTTTCCGGAAAGTGATAAAGCACGTTGTAGGCAAATTCACGCCAGTAAATTTCCTTGAGGTAAACGTGAGGGCCCTTGCGACTCAGGTCCCACTTTTTCTTTAATGCAGCCACAACTTGCCGGGGGCCAATTTGTCCCCATCGCAAATACGGTGAAAGGCTTGATGTGCCTTCGATAGCAGGCACATCTCGATCACCGTCATAGTCATCAACTTTTTTTTGCAGGAAGGTTTCCAGGCGCAAGTGGGCGCCTGCTTCACTGATGTTCCAAAAAGGCTCCATCTGGCGATACCAGTCTTTTTTAGGCATCAGCTTCAGCCGATCCAAAGCGTCTGACTCCGGCCATGATTCGGGAGGCTTCGCTTTCTTCAAATCGCACTTAACGGGATCCTGAATCGTGCGATCTTTGACATTTTTCCAATAAGGCGTGTACACTTTGTAAGGCTGTCCGCTGCCGGTTGCAACTGTATGAGGCTCGTTCAGCAGGCTGCTGTTGAAGCTTTCGACGTCGATGCCTTTCTCACGCAGTGCACGCTTCGCCTCAACGTCAACATCGCGTTGTGGCTGTTCATAACGTCGATTCCAGAATATTTGATGCGCACCGGTTTCTTCGATCAATGAGCGCAAGACCTCAAGACTCTGGCCCTGGCGCAGGATTAGCTTCAACCCATTTGCCTCCAGATCTGCCTGCAAACTATTCAGTGCATTGTGCAACCACCATTTCGAAGCGCCTCCTGGTGGCCATTTTCCGAATTCCTCAGGTGACCAGATGAAAACCGGTAGGATTGGATCACCTTTTTCAATTGCCGCCGCAAGCGCTGAATTGTCAGCGAGACGCAAATCATTTCGAAACCATAACAGTGTAGAAGACATTTAAATGTAAACGTGTACTTAAGCCAGTTACTTACTCAGATTTTTGTTTTACTGCTTTTGAAGTCGCGGAAACAGAATGGTTTTCTCACCAAGCGGGTTACCTTCCAGAGTGTTTCCCCACTCCAGTTGACCTTCTATCTGCTCAAAAGGCTCTGCGCCGATCAGGCTGCGAATCTTGTCGGAAATCAACGGCATGACCGGTGTCAGCAGTACGACACTTAAACGCAGTGCCTCGGCCATATACGCCAGCGAAGTGTGCAACTTCGCCTGATCTTCCGGAGTTTCTGACTTGGCAAGTTTCCAGGGCGCACGTGTTTCTGCGTATCGGTTAATGCCGGATACAAAGGTAAAAATACGATCCAGCGCCTTGTGGAACTGAAAGTTTTCAAATAGAGGCAGCAGTTCACTGTTTATTTTCTCCCAGAGCGACCGCAAATCCTGTTCCGGTTGCTCATCAATCGTAGCAGCGGGTACTTTTCCTTCAGTGTAACGACCGCCCATGTTTAGAAGGCGACTGACAAGATTTCCCAGGTCATTGGCCAGATCACTGTTATAGCGACTCATGAACAATTCTATGGAAAATTCACTATCCTGTCCCACGTTCATTTCCCGGGTTACAAAGTAACGAAACGCATCGGCTCCAAACTGCTCGATCAAATCCAGCGGGTTGACGACCTTGCCGGTACTCTTCGACATTTTTGCCCCGGAACTGAGCCACCAGCCATGCACGAGAAAGTGTTTTGGCAGTTCAATATCAAGCGCCTTGAGCATGATTGGCCAATAGACTGCGTGCGGTGGCACAAGAATATCTTTGCCGATCACATGATAATCTGCCGGCCAGTTTTTCTCGAATGCATCCGTGCCGTAACCCGCAGCTGTTATGTAGTTGGTCAGCGCATCAAACCAGACATAGGTTACATAATCGGTATCAAAAGGAAGTTCAATGCCCCATTCCAGACGTGATTTTGGACGGGAAATGCATAGATCGTTCAGTGGCTCTTTTTTTAGAAACTGCAATACATCGCCGTTTCGAAAGCTCGGATAGATCATGCTGTCGTTTGTCTCAATCGTTTCGATCAGCCAATCTTGGTACTGAGCCAATTTGAAAAAGTAGTTTGTTTCAACGACTTCTTCAACTTCACCGTAAATTTCCGGCCACTTGCCATCCACTTTTTCCTTTTCAGTAACAAATTGCTCCTGCCGCTGACTGTAATAACCATTGTAATCCGCTTTGTAGATTTCTCCCTTATCGTAAAGCTTTTGCAGAATTTCAGTGACCACTTTTTTGTGCCGATCCTGCGTGGTGCGAATATAATCGTCATTGGATATCTCCAGGCGCTGACAAAGTTTCTGAAATGCTTCGGCGTGCTGATCACAAAACTTCAGTGGCTCGACTCCCTGCTTCTGTGCCGACATCTGGACTTTTTGTCCATGCTCATCCAAACCGGTCACAAAAAGGACGGAGTCTCCCGTCAGACGACGAAACCGCGCCACAATATCAGTCAGCACCTTCTCATAAGCATGCCCCAGATGTGGCGAACCGTTGGCATAATCAATTGCAGTCGTAATATAGAAATTTTTGCTCATTGGAAAACAAATAACCTGAGTAGCCTTGTTACATTAGGCAAGCCTGTTGAACGTCGAACATCGAACTTTGCACGTCGAATTCTGGAAAAGCAAAAAAACACCATTCAAAGTTCGACGTTCAGAGTTTGACGTTCAATGTTCACAGAATGGCCAAAACGCTCTATTTACTGGATGGCATGGCGCTTGCCTATCGCGCGCATTTTGCTCTCATCCGCAATCCGATCATTACTTCAAAAGGAGTGAATACATCGGCTATTTTCGGATTTACCGGCACCCTGATCCATTTAATCACCCGCCAGCAACCAACGCATCTTGCAGTCGTCTTCGACACCTCCGCACCGACTGAACGCCACAGGATGCACCCGGAGTACAAGGCCCAGCGCGAAGAGATGCCGGAAGACCTTGCAACGGCGTTGCCGCACCTAAGCCGTATCGCAGAGGGCTTTGGAATCCCCGCCCTTACTCTTGATGGCTTCGAGGCGGACGACATTATCGGCACTCTTGCCCACCGTGCTGAGGCGGATGGATTCGACGAGGTTTTTATGGTGACCCCGGACAAGGATTTCGGTCAATTGGTCACTGAAAAGATCAAAATGTACCGCCCATCACGTAAGGGCGATGAAGCAGAAATTCTCGGCATTGAAGAGGTGAAAACCAAATGGGACATCCGCCGCGTTGATCAGGTCATTGATATGCTCGGACTCTGTGGTGATACCTCAGACAATATTCCCGGAATACCGGGCATCGGCCCCAAAACCGCAGCAAAGCTACTGGCTGAATATGACACCGTCGAAAATCTGATTGATCATGTCGATTCACTGAAAGGCAAGCAGCAGGAACGCGTCCGCGAACACGCTGACGGGGCGCGTCTGTCCAAAAAACTCGCCACAATCCTCCTGGATGTACCGATCACGGTCGACTGGGAAGACCTGCGACTCGACTCACCCAACAAGGAAACGCTATCACCGCTGTTTGCCGAATTTGAGTTCCGTACCTTTGGCAAGCGTCTGTTTGGCCAGGACCTTGCGCTCCAGGAGGCGCCAGCAGACCTCGTGCTCATGAGTGAGGACGATGAAAAAGCGCTGGCATCCAAACAGAAAACGGCCCCAGGTGTTGTACAACTCGATTTGTTGCCGGAAACGACTTTCAAACGATTTGCCGACTTAAAAACCGATTATCGCATCGCCGACTCAGAAGCGACTCTGCAAGAACTGGTGCAAGCGCTAACCACAGCCGGAACCTTTGCCTTCGATACGGAAACAACCAGCCTTAACCCACGCAACGCCCGTCTGGTCGGCATTTCCTTTTCCATAAAAGCGCAAAGTGGGTGGTTTGTGCCCATAGCCGAAGATTTGGAAGCCACACAATCTATCCTCGAAGCACTAAGCCCTGTCTTTGCCAATGATCAACTGGTCAAAATTGGCCATAATCTCAAATTCGATCTGTCCGTACTCGCAGAGCAAGGCGTCGAAGTTGCAGAGCCCTACTATGATACCCTGCTGGCCCATTCACTGATTGATCCGGAACGGCGTCATAATCTGGATGCACTCGCGGAAGAGTTTTTGCAGTACAGTCCGATTCGTTTCAGCGAACTTATTCCCGATGCAAAAAAAGGCCAGACTATCGACTATTCGGATGTAAGTTCGCGCGATCTTGCAAACTATGCAATCGAAGATGCCGATGTGACTTTGCAATTGTGGAGGCTATTCGTGGAAAAACTCGAAACGAGCGGCCAGCACAAGGTCTTTTACGAAATTGAAACACCGCTCCTGCCGGTTCTGGTCGCAATGGAGCGCGAAGGTATTCTGGTGGATAAGTCCACACTTACAGAAATCGGCCGCGCCATGAACGATGAAATTGTCCGCCTAAGCGACTCTATTCACGCAACCGCCGGTCGTGAATTTAATCTCAACTCGCCGAAGCAGCTCGGCGAAATTCTCTTTGATGAACTCAAGCTGGTCGAAAAACCGAAAAAGACCCGCACCGGCCAATATGCCACCAACGAACAGGTACTTACATCTCTGGCGCCCAAACATGCGATCGTTGCTGAAATCCTCGAATACCGTCAACTCACCAAGCTTAAGAGCACTTACATTGATGCATTGCCTCAGGCAATCGATCCCCAAAGCGGACGCGTACACACTCACTACGGTCAGGTACAGACCACGACCGGACGACTTTCTTCCAACGACCCCAATCTGCAAAACATACCAATTCGCAGCGCGCGCGGACGTGAGATCCGCAAAGCCTTTGTTCCCCGTCCCACGTGGAAACTCCTTTCGGCCGACTATTCACAAATCGAACTCCGCATCCTGGCCGCGCTGACCGGGGACGAGGGCCTGCTCAATGCTTTCAAAGAAGGTCGCGACATTCACGCCGCAACAGCGGCAAAAATCTTTGACGTAAGTCTCGATGCAGTTACCCGAGAACAACGCAGCACTGCAAAGATGGTCAACTTCGGCATTCCCTACGGCATTTCCGCCTTTGGTCTGGCACAGCGGCTTGGCACCGTTTCACGCACCGAGGCACAGGCCATCATTGATAGCTATTTCAAACAATTCCCCGGCATTCCCGACTACATGAACCAGATGCAGGAATCTGCTCGTGAGAATGGCTACGTCGAAACCATTACCGGACGGCGGCGCTACCTGCGCGACATCAATTCCAGCAATGCCACCGTTCGATCAGCTGCCGAGCGCAATGCAATCAACATGCCGATTCAGGGCACTGCTGCCGACATGATCAAAATTGCCATGGTTAACATTCAACAATCACTTGCCGAACAAAAGCTGGAGACACGGATGTTACTGCAGGTACATGATGAACTGGTATTTGATCTCGCCCCTGGCGAAGAATCAGCTGTGCGCTCGCTTCTGGAAGACAAAATGAAAAAAGCGCTCGACCTCAAATGCCCGATCGAAATTGAAATCGGCATCGGCGACAACTGGCTCGAAGCTCATTGATGTCGATCCGAAATTCGGGATCGCCAATCTCCGTATTGGCAACGTCGGAGTTAGCCCTCAAACGATGTCCGGCGTTCAGATTTCAACGTTCACTCCGGGCGCATTGCGAGCCGAATGACTTCCTTATCAAAGTAATTTCGATCCATTCCGGCATTGACCACGATGCCCTGCCCGTTGATACCGCTTGAAGCGGGACTCAAAAGAAACACAGCCGTGTTCGCCACCTCTTTAGTGGTCAGATTCTGTTTGCGAAAGGTCAGCTTCTCCGCATACAGATAACTCTCCAGGTAGCCGGGAATGCCCGCTGACGCACTCGTCTTCAACGGGCCGGCATTCACGGTATTGAAGCGCACACGGGTATCAGCGCCAAATGACTTGGCGAGATTATACGAAGAGGTTTCCAGCGCTGCCTTGATCGGTGCCATGTATCCGTAATTCTCCGCAGTCACATCGGTCGATGAGATGCCTATCGACACAACCGATGCATCGTCCGTCAGGTAGGGCTTGAATGCATTGGCCACCTCAACCAGTGAAAATGCCGAAATCGCAGTTGCCTGTAAAAAGTCTGCTCTTTGCGTCTCATGAAAGGGTTTGAAACCTTCCGAGTAATTGGCAAACGCGATTGAGTGGACGATGCCATCCAACGAGCCATGTTCTGCGCTAACCAGTTCAGCCAATTGCTTAATCTGATCCGAAAATTCTACGTCACAAACATAAGCCTTCCGATCACCCAACAACTTCTGTAAACTGTCCAAACGCTCTTTAGAGCGCACGCTGTGAATAACCTTTGCACCCTCTGTCTCTAAAGATTGTGTGATCGCCCAGGCAACACTTTTTCGGTTGGCGACCCCCATCACCAGAAAACGTTTTCCTTCTAAACCCAGAAAACTCACTTTTCGGCCTCCGATTCCAGCATTGCCAGGGCAAATCCGATTGTAAGCGCAGGTTTGTTGTCTTTCAGCACCTTACCGGTCAAAAAGAAGAATTTGCTAAGAGTCTCCTTCATTGTCACCTCAATCAGCACTTCGTCGCCCGGTTTCACCATTTGCTTAAACTTGGCATCGCTTATCCGCGACAGTACCGGTGTCACATCTTTTAGCGAACGACCTTCTTTTTCAATCTGTTTGGCCAGATAAATTGCGCCTGTCTGAAAACAGGCCTCACACAGCAACACGCCCGGCATAATCGGATTGCCTGGATAATGACCCTCAAACTGAGGCTCTTCCATGCGAATGGTTCGCTTGCAAGTCGCACCATCTTCACGGATTTCGACGATTTCGTCAATAAACAGAAACGGTGGACGATGCGGGATCGTGCGGTAAATTTCATCCATGGTTGGCGAGTGAATAGCTTAACGTGTGAAATGCACGCTTAAAAATTGTACCAAAGTGAACATCAAATGTCGAACTATAGAAATTGGATGTGCCTAAATCTTAACTCAAGTATTCAGTAAGATTTGCTGCCGGTCTCAAACGGCAATACCGCACCGCAAAAGCTTCACCGGGTTTTCTTCCCAGGTAAGTTGCTCTTTTGCAAACTTTCCAACCTGCCTCACCGACGATGCGGAGTCCAATCAAGAAAAGTACCGCCTAACTAAAAAACTAAAAAAAAACGACAATCTCATTAGGCTGATTCGTATAAAAAGGAAACAGAGGTGTTATCTCTGTAATTAACTAAAACCAAATAAATATAAATAACATGAAAAATATATTCTTAATTACATTACTGGCTTTTTTGAGCCCTTGTTTAATCGTTGCACAGTCTACTGATGACTCTTTAATTATTCGTCTGAATGGACTCTACATTGATAAAATATTGGATGGCGGCGATAGTGGAGTTGGCACAACGATTGAAGTTTCTACTATTCTGGGCGAAACTGGCGATGTCTTTCAAACGGTGGGCCTTGAAATTGGTTACATAACATCCGATACAGAAGATTCTGGTTGGGATCTGACTACTGATGTAATTCCAGTTTTATTCAACTATACAGTAGGCTGTGCTGATGATGAAACAGGTCTTGTCTGGGAGGCAGGAGTTGGTGTTGGAGCATACATTGTTGATTTAGAAATTGATGCTGGTGATTTCTCAAACTGGAGTGACAGCGATAACGATATCATCATCGGGGGACAACTCTTCGGTAGTTTTGGGTACAAATTTACTCAAAGTTCAAGTCTGTTAGCTGGCATTCGCTACATGATTGCAGAAGATGCAAATATGCTTGGCATAGAAGATGAAGTTCTTAACTCAGCAGCCTTTGATTTGAGTTTTAATTTTGCTTTCTAATCTCTGTAGATTGTCTTGTTTTTCAAAGTCCTGCTGGCTGCTAACCAGCAGGACTTTCTCTGTTATAAAGAAGCAGGGGACGCTGCCTCATACCAAATCTAAAAAGGGAGTGTCGGACTTAGAAAATTAAGCACCTCAGGGTACAGTAGAATTAATTTCAAAGAAGGAAGTATTCATTGA
>CAZTSB010000069.1:0-3357 GCA_964616435.1 uncultured Puniceicoccaceae bacterium
AGCACCGTCTCGGTGCGCACCAGCGTCGTTTGAGCCAGAGCGCTCGAGCATTCGATGCGGTGCGAGACGCACCTGCGCTACCTTTTTACCAAAGAAAGGACATCATTTGAGTGTAAAAGTAATTCCAAGCTTAGCTATAAGTCTTTATTTCCGGCGCTTGATTGCTCAGCGCCATGGATAGATCGGGGCACTCGGAAATGACTCAGCACCGTGGAGGAATCACCTTTTGGCGTGGTTATGCCCTGTCGCAGACTTGCAGACGGTCCCTGGCCAGGACTCGAGGCTCGTAGCATTTACAGTTTGATACGCTCAAGCTGAGATTGCACAAGTTGCACTATTTTTTGCATATGTGAAAACGGCGGCAACGCTTCAAAAGGCGCTATCGCGATTTCTGCTTTGGCGAGTTCTGATTCAAAGACCGCCACAACTTCCTCGAAAATCGGAAATTCGTGCAATCGCTTTGTAAATTCAGATAGAACTGATTTGTCGCCCAGCTTAAAACGCTCCATTAAATGATCGCGTTCCGGTTCCGACAGCTTTTCGAGCATTAGTAGGAGCGGCAGAGTAAATTTACCTTTATCCAGATCTGTACCCAGCGTTTTTCCAATCATTGACTCTGCTGCATACAGGTCCACAAGATCATCGAACACCTGATAGGCTATACCAACATGCCGTCCAAATAAACCTGCTGCTTCACTGAAAGCGCTGTCATAACCGGCAACTTTCGCGCCAAGACGACAGGAGACTTCAAATAGCTCGGCGGTTTTCAACTGAATGACTCGGAAATAAAAATCGCGGTCATAGTTCACATCACCACGTTGATAGGTTTGTGCAATCTCACCCGCGCAGACGCGAACAGTGGCCTGTGCAACACTGCGACAGATTTCAGTGGTATCAAAACTGGCTGCCAGCTTGAGCGCTTGTGAAAAAAGGACATCACCAACCAACACCGCAGCTGCCGGACCGTATTTCTTCGCTGCAGTCTTTTGGCGATGTCGTGTATCCGCCTCATCTAGAATATCGTCGTGTACCAATGTCGCCAGATGCACGAGTTCTATCACAGAGCCGAGCACAACCAACTCTTCATCATAGTCTTCAGCAGGGCCCTGCCATCCACTGTAGGCAACTAGCATGGGACGCAGACGTTTGCCACTGTGGCCAAACACATATCGCACATGATCCTGAACTTCCGGCTCCAAATCATGAACTTGCGACTGCAAAAAAGCATCCAGCTTCTCCAGATAGGGCTTCAGCGGATTGTAAACTTCAGAAAATCCTGCCGCAGCTACATTTTTAGCTTCAGACTGTAAAAGAGTGGTCATCCTGGAAACGATAGTGTGCTAGAGTACTGCTTTTGTCCGCAAGTGTGCAAGAATTTGCGCCAATGTTTCAGAATATTAAAAAGCTGACTATCTTCAAATAGTGAATTCATATAAAAGAACTTATCGGTACATTATCAGAAATAATTACAAAATAATATTTGTATTCATTTGTGCAGATCCATGAGTCATCATTTTTCATCCTTAGGAGGGGACTCGAGAGATTCACTTAAAAAGCGCACATCCGCATCAGCAGAACCTTTCAATACGGGAGGAAATAAGATCATCAGATAGCGATGGTTCGGCTTGAAGCGATAGTTTTTGGCATGTGCAGTAAGCACCTTCTGGCCATAAAAGTCCGGTGTCTTTAGAACAATTTGAAGGCTTTCCGATATGCGAAAGGGCTCCGATTTACCAGGAGCCAGGTTGACTTTCCGACTCCCAATCGTCCCGCTTAGTTTCATTTTGGAAAGGTTCAGAAAGACCAGTCCATTTTTGGGTAAATTCTGCAGACTATCGTCAAAGGGATATACTTTGTATTTCAACTGATTTTCCGGGTCGTCTTCATAGCGTGTGTTCTTCACAAAAATGAACAGCCACTTCTTTGAATCGGAAGGTAAGGTTACACCGCCCACAAGTTCTTTGGTCAGCGTATCGTAAAAGGGAATACTCCGGCCACCTTTAAATGAATAAGGCCCGATCCGGACAAGTGAATGCGTCCGGATGGTAACCGGCTTTTTCGCCTTCGCGCCCGCAGCAATGGCTTCCTTGCTCACCGGCATGTATTCAATATCGTCGCGAATTGGATGCTGCCCGTAGACAGTGAACTCGATCTCCTGAAGTTCCTGAGCGTAAAGAGATGCGCCCATATTCAAGAACTGGAGAACAAAAAATATCTTTAGGTAATTACTCATAGTTCGTCTTCAGTAAGCCAGCGAACGGAAATAATTTCAAACTTCCGATCAATTGAATTATCAATGTTATCAGCGGGATTCAGTTGAGTAGGCACCCGCTGAACCAAAGCTTCAACCGTTGCATCGCCAATAACTTCATCCGAATTAAAGGGCGAGAGTGTCTGACAACGCGCACGTATTCTGAAGGTATCCGATCGTGGCGCCAGCATCGGTCCGATCGCCGTCATAATATCCGCCTGAGTCAGAAAGCCGGGTGAAAAATGATCGATGTCGATTCTGTCTGAAGCATCATTCTCACCGGTACCATCCTTTTCCCAGGAATGATCCCATTGCTGCCGGCCACTTGCACTGTCAGTAAAAACAGATGCCTGAATCGCTTCTTCCAAAACACTTCCAGTGGGAGGATTTGGATCATTCAGGAAATCTTTCACAGTAAAAAAAGGTGTGTTCCCGGCCTGAACCCATGCCTTTATCTGAGTAACAATGCTTACTGCCATGTCTTCGATCTGCAGTGGTGTCAGATAACGAACTCCTCTGCGATAAAACTCTGTGGGCGCTACATCGTCAGGGTTTTCCGGAGTTACAAAAACATCGTAAGTCTCATGCAGCGTACTTGGAAATCGGGTAAACATATTCCCGCGGTTAAAAACTCGATCATCCGAGTCTATTTCAGGTGGGTTATTGGAGGTCCTCGTGTTAGAGTTATTACCATCAGGATAATAATCTACATACGGCCATTCATTAATCCTCAAACTACCAAGCACTGCCTTCCAGGCTATAACTGATGTGGAATTAAGATTAAAACGACCGGAGACCAAAGCATTTCGAGCAACGCTCTGAGGAGCAATATCGAATACTGTTGGATCACCTTGATAGTTATAAGGAGTCAGTATCGGATTAGGAAACCCATTATGCTGCGTAAAACTATTTAAGGCGTCGCTTTGACTAAGCCCTGAAAAAAAGTACCGATCAAACCACAGCAAAGTATCAACACCGTCATCTCCCCAACTGTTGCCCACTTTGAACGGACGCTCGTTGTGAATATATAAATGCTGCAGTGAAGCTAAGGATAATATCCGCTCACGAGGTAGTTCAAAAAGGGGCGATTCCTGCCAAAGTCTATT
>CAZTSB010000070.1:0-4639 GCA_964616435.1 uncultured Puniceicoccaceae bacterium
CGCACCGTCTCGGTGCGCACCAGCGTCGTGTGAGCCAAAGCATCCGAACATTCGATGCGGTGCGAGGACGCACCTGCACTACCTCTTTACCAAAGAAAGGACATCATTTGGGTGTAAAAGTAATTCCCAGCTTAGCTATAATTGCCGATTTTTAATTTAGTCGAGACCTACGAGACGAGACTCTTTTTCCAATTACAAACAGCCCAATCAACCCACAGATTAAACCGAAATGTGCAGGTTCAGGAACAGCTGTCATAAAAACGTTGTCCAGGCCAAACTCGTCCCGCGAGCCAGATCCCGAAATATCGTCACCAGACCAGCGAAGATAGTAGTGCTCACTATCTGCAATTGAAAGCCCTATTAACGTTGTGCTCTTTGATATTTCTTCCCAGACCAGTGGATCTGAAGCGGTCTCGGGAGACTGAAAATCAAGTGTTTCAACTTGAGTGTAGGTTTCGTTGTCGGCTGAATGAGAAAAATCAAAACTGCTTGCGCGACCTTCATTATTATACAGATAGATCGAATAGGAAAGATCCAGCGTCGTGAGTGTCTGTCCTGTGTTGTTTTGCAGTTTGAGTGTTAATGATCCGGGCGCCCAATCATTTCCTCCCGGCTGTATGCCAAGGGCTATGTCTCCGTCTCCGATATCAAACGCATAGATACCGCCACTTTTTTCTCCTCCAGTGGAACTACCACGGGCGAAGTCATTTTTGCTGGTTGCAGTTATTCCTCCGAAATCAAGCAGCGGCTCATCACTGAATCCACTTATGCTCCACATCTCCGAATCCAGCTGCCCTGCACTGGGAGTTGGGCTAAAGCCACTGCCATTAAAATCGTTGAAATTAATAACAACGGGCGAGTTCAAGTTATCAATTGAAAGACTCGCCAGAGCATGGGTAGGCAGAGTGAAGGTAGACGCAAGAATAGCGCCCGTTAACAATAGGGGTAATTTCATAATTTAGGGTAGTTTGGGGTTTTGGGGGAAACACTTACTTGGTTAGTTACAACGCAGCAAGTGCTGAGTTAAATGTTTGGCTCGGTCGCATAGCTTTCCGAACTAGAGCAGAATCTGGATGATAATAACCGCCCATGTCAACAGTATTTCCTTGAATATTTTTTAATTCGTCCACTATTTTGCTTTCATTCGCTGCAAGCGTCTTAGCCAGAGGCTCAAACTGGGCTTTGAGATCGGCATCATGTTCCTGAGCGGCCAGCGCCTGTGCCCAGTAGAGTGCCAGGTAGAAATGACTGCCACGATTGTCGAGTTCATTTACTTTTCGCGACGGTGACTTGTTTTCAGCGAGAAAACGGGTATTTGCGTCATCCAGGGTTGTGGCCAGTACTCGTGCTTTTTTGTTGTCAAAGACGGTTGCCAGATGTTCCAGAGAAACGGCAAGCGCGAGAAATTCACCCAGTGAGTCCCAGCGTAAATGGTTTTCTTCCTGGAATTGTTGTACGTGTTTGGGTGCGGAACCGCCGGCACCTGTCTCAAAGAGGCCACCACCGTTCATTAGCGGTACGATCGAGAGCATCTTTGCACTGGTTCCCAGTTCAAGTATGGGAAACAGATCCGTCAGATAATCGCGCAACACATTTCCTGTTACCGAAATTGTATCCTTCCCCTCTTTGACTCGTTGCAAGGTAAGCTCGGTTGCAGCGACCGGAGCCAGAATGCGAATATCGAGACCTTCCGTATCGTGGTCTTTCAAGTACACCGTTACTTTCTGAATCAATTGGGCATCATGCGGACGCTTTGCGTCCAGCCAGAAAATGGCAGGAGCGCCCGTAGCACGAGCACGTGACACTGCCAACTTTACCCAATCACGAATCGGTGCGTCTTTCGTTTGGCAGGCACGCCAGATGTCGCCCGACTCCACCATATGTTCCAGCAACACTGTGCCAGTTGTATCGACAACGCGTACTGTACCATCAGCAGGTATTTCAAAGGTTTTATCGTGCGAACCGTACTCCTCGGCTTTCTGGGCCATGAGACCCACATTGGGCACAGTGCCCATAGTTGCTGGATCAAACGCTCCGTTGCGCTTGCAGAAATGGATCGTTGCAGCATAGACGCCAGCATAGGAACGGTCCGGAATGACAAAGTTCGTATCCTGAAGCATACCACTCTTGTTCCACATCTGACCGGACGACCGGATTGCTGCCGGCATGGATGCGTCGATAATCACATCGTTGGGAACGTGGAGATTGGTAATGCCTTTGTCGGAGTCGACCATCGCGATGTCCGGCCTTTTTGCATATATGGCGGCAATATCGGCTTCTATTTCAGCTTTCTTTTCCGGTGCAAGCGCCCCGACTTTTGCATGTAAGTCGCCAAAACCGTTCTTTACCTCAACTCCAAGCTCATCAAAAATGTCCGCATGTTTTTCGAAAACGTCTTTAAAGAAGACACTGACTGCATGGCCGAAAATGATTGGATCGGAAACCTTCATCATCGTGGCTTTCATGTGTAACGAGAAGAGGATGGCATCTTCTTTTGACTGTGCAATTTGAGCTTCCAGGAAGGAGCGCAAAGCCTTTGCGCTCATGAAAGTGGCATCCAGTACTTCTCCGGCCTGCAGGGCAAGTTTGTCCCTCAGTACTGTTTTGCTGCCATCTGCAGCTATAAATTCGATTTTGGCAGTGGTCGCTTCAGGAAGTGTAACTGACTTTTCATTACCAAAAAAATCACCTTCGGACATGCTGGAAACCATTGATTTTGAATCCGCGCTCCATGCACCCATGCGATGCGGATTATTTTTGGCATACTGTTTGACTGCGGTAGCGGCGCGGCGGTCTGAGTTACCTTCACGTAAAACCGGATTAACCGCACTGCCTTTAACTTTGTCATAAATCGCTTTGATCTGCTTCTCCTCATCCGTGCTCACTTCCTCAGGATAGTCAGGAAGCGCATAGCCTTTGGCCTGAAGTTCAGCAATTGCCACCTTCATCTGGGGCACCGAAGCTGAAATATTCGGTAGCTTGATAACATTCGCCTCCGGTCTTTTGACCAGTTTACCCAATTCTGCCAGGGCATCGTCTTCTTTCTGCTCTTCTGGAAGAAATTCCGAAAGACTAGCAAGGATGCGACTTGCCAGCGATATATCGCGTGTTTCGACGTCGATTCCGACAGCGCTGGTGTATGCTTTAATGATCGGAAGCAATGAGTAAGTGGCTAACGCGGGCGCTTCGTCGGTAATTGTGTATATGATTTTGGCTTTATCACTCATAATCTATGATCTTTCCTTGTTATAAAAGGAACTGGCTCAACTAAAAAAATCAGTAGCAGGCATCAAAGCGCTGAGCAGAAACGGGCCAGGCGCTCCAGGCCTTTTTCAATCACTGTGTCGGATGTTGCATAACTCAAGCGCATGTAACCATCTGCACCAAAAGCACTTCCCGGTACAACAGCAACTTTCTCCGCTTCAAGCAGATTCCCGGCAAATTCACTGTCGGAAATCCCCTCGAACCGGATCTGCGGAAACAGATAAAAAGCTCCTTGCGAACGAGTGCATTCGATCCCTTCAATTGCATTCAGTCCTTCAAGCAACCTCAACCGACGTCGATCAAACACCTTCAGCATGCCCTGTACCGCCTCCAACGACTGTTTCCAGTCCTGCATCGCAGCCAGAGCGCCGTATTGCGCAAAAGTAGTCGCGTTGGAACTGGTCTGACTTTGTAAACTCGCAACGGCTTTGGCAATCGGCAGCGGCGCCATCAATGTTCCCAGCCGCCAACCGGTCATGGAGAAGGTCTTGCTAAACCCGGCGACTGTAATTACGGCATTTGCCGCTTCTTTGGAAAACGAGGCAGGGCTGGCATGCTTGACATCATCGTAGAGCAAATGCTCGTAAATTTCATCGGACAGAATATAAATACCCGCTTCCAGGGCGACTTCAACAAGGGCTTGCAATTCGGCAGGCGAGTAAATGGCGCCGGTTGGATTTGAGGGGCTGTTAAGTATCAGCAAGCGGGTTTTTGAGGTGATTGCTTCGCGCAACTGCTCCGGTGTTACTTTGAAACCGTTTTCCTTGCCGGCAAAAACAGTCTTTGGCACCCCACCGGCAAGTTTTACCATTTCAGGATAACTCACCCAGTAAGGCGCAGGTATAATCACTTCATCTCCCGGGCTGATGACTGAAAGTATTCCCAGATAACAGGAATATTTTCCACCTGGACTGACTACGATCTGAGCTGCCGTAACACCTTCAACTCCGTTGTTGTTGCAATACTGTGCTGCCAGCGCCTCGCGGAGTTCCGGTATTCCTGGCGTGGGCGCATACTTGGTTTTGCCCTCGCGAAGTGCCTGAATACAGGCCTCTTTGATAAATTCCGGCGTGTCAAAGTCGGGTTCACCCGCACCAAATCCACAGACATCTTCACCCGCTGCCTTGAGTGCCTTTGCTTTTGTAGTGACAGCCAGAGTAGGTGAAGGCGCTATATTGTTGGCCCAGGTGGAGAGTTTTACGTTGTTTACCATTATTAGAGAGTGCTTAAATATTATTTTACACTAGTGTCCAGTTTAATGATTTGAAAAGTAATCAACATGACAACCATGTATGGACTTAGCCCAGGATATGATAACCTGTTCTCGTAAAGCTAAATCGAATCTGTGCAAAACATGTACGGATTTCAAATGCAA
>CAZTSB010000071.1:0-29328 GCA_964616435.1 uncultured Puniceicoccaceae bacterium
GTCTTGCTTAAGAAACAAAGCATGGAACTGGGCCAGCCACAACAGGCAGGCATCTAACTCGGCTGCGTTCACACTGGTTCGACGCTCGGAATAGCCCGCAGCATCCAGATCTTCCAAGACCATAACGACTTCATTGCCGTCCGTCTCCACTGCCAGGCAATGCGGCACTCGGCAAGCCGTGCCGCAAAGCTCAGTATAGTTGCGATACCAAGCTGTCTCGACGCCATAGGACTTCAACTTTCGCTCATGCGAGAGATCCGTATTCCAACCCCGTGGATGATTTCCAGCGCTCGGTGGGCAAACATGCTTCACAATAACACTCGGCAAGGAAGCACCCTTTAACGCATAACGCACGATCGAACCGTAGCCACTCCACAAACGCTGTAACACATTCGTCTCCACGGCAGAGTCAGCACCAGTCGCCCAGAGAACAATAGATTGTATGCAATCCTTCATCATACTGCGAAAAAGTAATCAGCGGCGCATCATAGAGGGAAGCAATGAAAAAGAGATTAGGCCTTCAAAAAAGGTCGTGTCGTTATTCTTATAAATTTTATGTTATTTTCTCTCTATCTGATAGATACGAAATATAAAATAGTTGGTTAGAATATCTTTATTGTTTCAGTACGTTAGTAAAAACTATGCACTTTTAGTGCAAGACTTTGAGTAAATTGTTCTGTTGCTTCCAAATGAAAAAAACCTGGAATTGAACCTAGACTGCTCCATTTTGAGATTTCAAATTCGAGATTATTCAGTAAAAGGATTTAAAACAGCGGTGTCATCATACATGCTTGACAAATGCTCCTCTGTTCACCTAAACAAGTGATCACCATGAAAGAACTCACTTATCGACAGCAGGAAATTTTCTATTTCATCAAAAATCACGAACGGCAAAACGGCTATTGGCCCAGTATCCGGGAAATTCAAGAAACGTTCGGATTCAAGAGTACGAACTCGGTGATGGGACATCTGCGCGCACTAGAGAAAAAGGGCTGCCTTGAGCGCATTCGCGGGCAAGCACGGACGTTTCGAATCAACAGCCCTACAATCACTGACATGCCAACGATTCCGGATGATGCAAATGAAGTGGTCAACATCCCCATTATGGGTTCCATCGCCGCAGGTTATCCGGATCGCGTCGAGCCAGCAGGTGAAATCGGTCAACTGCAAGTCGGTATACAGACTGTGGAAACTTCCAACCGTTATCGAATTTTTGCGCTTCAGGTAAGTGGCGAGAGTATGATCGACGCTGAAATTTACGATGGTGACAGTGTAATTGTCGAACCGCGCGAACCGCGTGACGGTGATATTGTCGCCGCCCTAATTGATGGCGAAACTACACTCAAACGCTACATTCACAAGCCGGGTGAACCACCCTACCTAAAGGCAGAGAACGAACACTATCCGGAACTATACCCGGTCAATGAACTCTGTGTCCAGGGAGTGGCAAAGGCGGTTGTGCGCAGCCTTTGATCTGCTATAAGGTTTAACTGATTAGGCAGACTTGAGCTTCCCCTTTGCGTGCAGCAATTCGACAATCTGAATGGCATTGAGAGCGGCGCCCTTCCAAAGCTGGTCACCGGTTACCCAAAAAGCCAGACCGTTTTCAAAGACAGCGTCTTTGCGAATGCGACCGACACCACAGGGAACTACCTCGGAATAGTTAATTGGCATTGGATAATCCAGATGCTCGGGATCATCGACAAGATCGACGCCTTCAAAAGCACGAATCGCTTCACGGGCAGCCTCGACATCTGCGGGACGCTCAAATTCAGCGCTGATTGAGATCGAATGCGCGCGAAACACCGGCACACGTACGCATGTACACGTTACGCGCAATGTGTCCAGACCAAGAATCTTGCGGCCTTCGTTCAGCATCTTCATCTCCTCCTTGGTGTAACCATCATCAAGAAAGACATCGACATGCGGCAACAGGTTAAAAGCGATCTGGTGCGGATAAACTTCTTTGTGCAACGGCTTTTCATCGACCCAGGAGCGCACTTGCGATTCGAGCTCAACCAATCCGCCTGCCCCACTACCGGAGACTGCCTGATAAGTGGACGCAATGAACGACTTGAGACCAAATGCGTTGTGAAGCGGATAAAGCCCCATGAGTGCAATCGCAGTCGAACAATTTGGATTCGCAAGAACACCGTTATGATCTTCAACCGCATCCGGATTAATCTCCGGAATGATCAAAGGCACTTCGGGATCCATCCGAAAGGCCGAACTGTTGTCCACAACAATGCAGCCACGAGCAGCAGCTTCTTTGGCAAATTTCAGAGATTGCTTACCGCCAGCGCTGAAGATCGCAATATCCATACCGTCAAAACTTTCCGGAGTCGCTTCTTCGATAGTCCAGGACCGGTTGCCAAAATGCTGAGTCTTACCGGCAGAACGTGCAGATGCAAGCAGGCGCAACTCCCTGATCGGAAAATCACGCTCATGTAATAAACGAATGAGTTCTTGACCAACTGCTCCAGTCGCTCCGAGTATGCCAATTGTATATGCCATTTGATTATTTAAAAGAAAGTGAGCGTGTAAAACAAAGGTGCAAGGCCTTGTCAATCACGCCGACGGCTCGCCTGCTAATTGTTTCCATACCACATCAGGAGCTTGCACTGATTCACGACGGTAAGCTGCAACGAATTTTCTCGATCTCTACCTCCAAGAATCCGCCGTCCTGTGTTGAAAATTCCTTCGGCACTCCACTGGGCCTGCATGCTTTGGCTGACAAGATCGGTGATGGCGAACCGGAAGGCATGGTTTTCAAAGGAAGGGTCGCCCAATCCCACTTCTCAAAGTTTTCGGCAGAAGAGCAGCAACGAAACCTGATTACAACGCGCATCATTCGCCTGCAGGGACTGGAACCCGGATACAACAGCGGTGAGGGATGTGATAGCTACGATCGCTATGTTTACATACATGGCACAAATCATGAGGACCGCATTGGGCAGCCCTTCAGCGGAGGCTGTATTGAAATGTACAACTCCGAAGTAATTGAGCTTTTTGATACGGTTGACGAAAGCGATTTACTTTCAATTGGCGCCTGAAATCTGGGATTTGACTTTGCAATTATACCCGAATCCAAAGGTTTAGCTAAAATTAAGAGTTGATTTCTACATGAAACACATTTATGTAATTTGATAGTTTAAATTATAATTATTAACAAAATCCCATCATGAATCCAGAAAACACATCCTGGCAGGAAAAGCCAACGCCCAATTACCCGCCGCCTGAAAAAAAGCCAAAGCGTAGACTCAGTCTCAAAACCGCCATGGCCCTTGCAACTGGCGCTCCAGGCCATGAAACGCTCATGCCGCTGGTACGTAAAAATGACGAAACGCTCAAAGACAATGATGATTCAAGAAAAAAGGTAGAAGCATATCTTCTTGAACTTCAGGCAGACATTATCAACCGCGAAGAACTGCTAGAACAGAAGGAGCGGCGATTTGCAGCCCGTGAAAAAGACCTGAACAAGCGTGCAAACGTTCTCAGAAAGAAATTACAGGAAATCGAATCACGCATCAACAAAATGGACCCGCCCAAGCCACCCAAAGAGGAAGAACCTGCAAAAAAGTCAGTTGAAGAAGAACCTGTAAACAAGCCAGCTGAAAACACCGCCCAGGAATCTGCGGATGGTTTATTTGAAGAAACTCGCGAAATGCTACGCGAACGAGAGGCTTACATCGAAGAATGTGAAAATGCTCTTGTTGAGAAACTAACGGAACTCACGAAACGTGAAGCTTTAGTTGAACAGCGCGAAGAACAGCTTGAGTACAAAATACAGCAAGAGTAGTAGCCGGAGAACTTTTTCCCCGGCAAACGCTGCTATTTTTGGGTCGGTCTCTTATTCGAGGGCTTGTAGGGCAGATCAAAAGCCGCTTTGAAATCGTAGCCATCATCAAAGTCTTCAGGGCAGTCATCATCTGTCTTGCCCAATACCTGACACTCGACCAGATTGAATACAATATTGCCGAAATCACGGCAATTCTTTATCCCCCAGTACTCAAGCACCGAGCGAGCCATGGGGCCGTATTGATCCAGCGCAAAGAGACGAATGCCTTCCAGCAGTTGCCGGCCGGTCAGGTGGCTGGATTCAGACAATTCGCCCTTTTTACGCATTTCATTAATGCTAAAGTCCAAAGCCTGTCTCAAAAAGTAATAAGCGCCACGAGCATAACGCGGATCGTCTCTACGTATTGCATTAATTACTTCGTTAAAATCTCGATTTGGAGCATTCACTCAATCAAAAAGAAAGCGGCTTTAAGCCAAGGTCAAATGAAGAACAGAGAACTCTTTGAACTTCGAACACTTTTCGGTCTTTTACAAATGGTCCAATACTGCGTCATCTCAATGCTAGAGCATTCCCGCTCACCCCTAAAATCTTTGCCGATGAAGCTTACAGTATCTCCCCAAGACTTTTTCATTCCGACTCTGCGGATAGTATCCTGGTTGCAAGCGCATGTTCGGCATTACACATTGATAGCAGATAATCGAATAATCAATTATTGGTCAGAAATTCGCACACTGGACACCCGAAAACAAGACAGGCTAAAAAAAGTCAAAACGAGTCGTCAAAAGCGCTTTTGCGTGTATCGATTGCCCATTTGTAGAGGCTTTCGTATGTTTTTGCAGAAACCTTCCAACTGAAATCACACAGCATGGCCTTCTGCTGGATTTTTACATATTCTTCATACCGGTCATAATAAGTCGAACAAGCCCAGCCAATCGCATAGTACAAGGCATCCGAAGATATTTGTTCGAACAGGAAGCCGGTGCCACGCGCATCGCCTTCAACATACTGTTCAACAGAATCTTTCAAGCCTCCCGTAGCCCGGACGATCGGCAGTGTTCCGTACTTCATTGCGTACATCTGGCTCAGTCCGCAAGGTTCATATCGGCTTGGCATAAGCAGAAAATCACTGCCTGCCGCAGTCAGGTGTGACAGCTTGTGATTAAATCCGATATGCACCGAAACTTTCCCCGGATAGGACTTGGCAAAATCACTTAAAACCGACTCCAGCCAGACCTCACCAGTCCCCAGGATTGCTATCTGAATATGCATCTCTGCCATTAAGCGATCTATGATTGCAGCCAGTAAATCGATCCCTTTCTGGGCAAACAGACGCGACACAACCGAAAATACCGGAATGGTATCATTCACTTCCAATCCAAAAGTCTTCTGTAACTCGGCTTTGCAAACAGACTTACCCGTCAGGTCTTTTGCAGAATATTTGGCAGGTAATAGGTCATCCACCGCAGGATCCCATTCTGACTCATCAATGCCGTTGAGAATCCCCATCATATCCGCCGCACGGAAACGAAGCACGTGATCCAGCCCGGCGCCGGCCTCGGGTGTCTGTATCTCGTGCGCATAGGTTGGGCTCACCGTCGAGAGCTTTGTAGCGTGGTAAATCCCTCCCTTTAATAAATTCACCTGCCCCATAGACTCCAGACCATCCGGCCTGAAGACGAAGTCGGGCAATCCTGCAAAACGAATCAAGTCCGAATGAAACCATCCCTGATGCTCCATGTTATGCAAAGTCATCAACGTCGCGGCCCGGCCAATCGGATGATTAAATTCTGTCGTATTCAGATAGACCGGAACCAGCCCCGTCGTCCAGTCGTGACAATGGAACAAGTCCGGAATCCAATTCAGAAAAGCACATAAATCCACAGCTGCACGGCTTAAAAAAGTAAACCTGTATGCGTCCTGTCGATCATCTCCGGATGGACCACCACCATAAACATCATGATGATTGAAATATTCATTGTGCTCCAAAAGATAACAAATCACCTCCGACCCCGGCAGTTTGCATTCCCAGACACGCGCATAAGCCTCGTGCCCACCCAGTTTTATCACCATAGGTTCTGGCAGCGGTTTTGCATCTTCGATCTGCTGCATCCCGGCATATCTGGGTACGACCAAACGCACATCATGGCCGCGTGCATTGAGCACTTTTGATAAAGCGCCCACCACATCAGCCAGCCCACCTACCTTGACAAACGGTACCACTTCCGGAGTGACCATCAAAACTTTAAGTCCCAGGCTCATCTATTTGTTTTCAGGTGCATCTTCATCCGACTTAGCATCAAATGATTCCAGCTTAAAATTGAAAATTGGAAGTAACAGAAGCAGGCAGATACTGGTAAGCCCCAAAACCGCCAATCCCATGACATCGTGAACCGTGCCAATATCTCCAAGCAAAGGCAGAGACCACGTATCATTGATCGCACCTGGTCCGTAAAAATAGGCCCACGAAGTCAGGAACAGGCTGCGCATCAAATTCGTCAACACCGCAAGCATCATTGCAGCCAACACCAGTAATACTTTTTTCCACAAACGATCCAAAAATACAGCGGCCAGGAATGTGCCGACAAAGATGCACGCAGTCAACGAGTAGATACCTGAACACGCTTCTTCCACACCGACCCTGCCACCAGGCAGAAACAAAATATTGCCTTCACGGTCAATCTCAAAGCCAAGAATATCAAACAAGTTAAACACCACTATGGTTACCTTGGTCAACAAAAACACCCGTATCTTTGTCTCCAGGACAGATACCAGAGGCGCTGAAATCAACCAGACCAAAGCCGGGAAAAGAAACAGACCGGTAAACTGCAAACGGTCCTTCAGAGAAATGACATCACGACCCGACTGCTCCTTTGACATGATGAAAACGGTACTGAGCGTCAAACCTGAGAAACTGACAGCTATCGCCAGAGAAGCCGGGTTTTGCGGACCGGTCACCGCCCGCAATAACGCACCGATCGCAAAAAATCCAATGCTACCCAGAAAAACAGCATAGGCAATCCACTCGACCCACAGAAACTGAGAACCCTTCTCCTGCATTACCGGCTCATCCGCCGGCGAAGGCAATCTGCTAGCAAAATAGCTTTTGATAAGTGGCCAGCGGTCGTAAGTCACATACGCAGCGAACAAAGGCACCAGAAACCCGAAACTGTAATCTTCCCGGGTACTCCACCAGTGGAACTGATCCCAGATCATATAAAACGCAAAACCTAGTAGCATCAAAGCAGCGATAACCTGCTCCTTCGCCAGAACCCTTGGACTTAAACTTTGATTAGATGCATTCACTGTTCAGCAAAAGATTATTGTAAATTGGTGAAAAATACTCATTAAATGAGAATCGTACTCTTTAGATGCAACCATCAAAAAAATTATTGATACCTACACCATTCTTCAGAACAGCCATCCTATGGCTACGATGGGCTCTTTCAACCTGAGCCTGACTTTATTTAACAACTGAGATTCCTGTAACTTTGCCATCATCCGTTTATGGTTGACCCAATTCCCGATAATTCCTCTGCGCAGTTGCCCCCGTCCATGGAGCGTCTGCATGCCTATTGGCGAATGCCCTACATTCTTGCTCCCAAAAACTCGGACGAAAGAAATCCGTTTACAAAAATCCATAAGACCGAAAATGATAAAAAAGAGTATATTCTCTATAGAGGCAAGTGGAACTACATCGTAATGAACCGATATCCTTACAATGCCGGACACCTACTCGTGCTTCCATTTCGTGAAGTTGGGGAACTTGAAGCATTGGAGCCGGAAGAACGACACGAATTAATGGATTTGATCGTGAAAGCGCAGCAAATACTAAATCGCGCTCTGGAACCAAACGGCTTCAACATCGGTTTCAATTTTGGTAAAGCCGCCGGAGCCGGCATTCCATGCCACCTGCACTGCCATGTAGTGCCCCGATGGAACGGCGATACAAACTTCATGCCGGTAATTGGCGATACACGCGTACTACCGGATTCTATGGATGCCATGTGGGAACGCCTTCACGCATGCGTGGAATAAATTGAATCATTGATTGAAACAGTATCCGTATTGAAACTGAGTGGTCAGCCACAATTATCGACACAGCCCGCAATTAACCCGTGCCTTCTGAAACCCTACAGTTCTCAAGCCCGCGCCTGCCAGATCAGCTATATGCTGGTGATGTGCGCAATCTCGATCAGGTCGAGCAAATGCTAGATGTCGATCTAGTGAGCAGAGATGACTGGATTCGTGTCGAAGGAACTACCGAAAGTATTGAATCGGTTAAAGCCCTTTTCGAATTCCTTGAAATCGCCCGCAATCAGGGGATCCATATCCGAACTTCAGACTTTCACTACACACTTCGATGCATTGCCGAAGGCAAAGACAAGGAACTTCGTGAAATTTACAAAAATCCTCTTGTTCTCAAACTAAAGCAGAGAAGCATTATCCCCAAAACACTCAGCCAGAAACGCTATTTGCAATGTATCGATCAAAACACGATAACCTTCGGCATCGGCCCCGCCGGCACAGGAAAAACCTATCTGGCAATGGCAATGGGCCTTAGAGAACTACTCGAAGGCGCCGTCGAACGCATCATCCTCACCCGGCCCGCAGTTGAAGCCGGTGAAGCGCTAGGCTTTCTGCCAGGCGAATTACAGGAAAAGATGTTACCCTACCTGACTCCGCTTTACGACGCGATGAACGATATGATGGGCAAGGAGATCATTGTAAAATTGGTCGAGCGCGGCACGGTCGAAATTGCACCGCTCGCATACATGCGCGGACGCACCCTCAGCAACGCCTTTGTTATCCTTGATGAAGCACAAAACACCACCCAGGAACAAATGATGATGTTTCTCACCCGCTTAGGCGATGGCAGCCGTATGGTCGTCACCGGCGACATCACGCAAATTGATTTACCGCTGTCCAAGCAATCCGGGCTGAAAGAAGCTTCGCGAATCCTAAAAAACATTGCAGGATTACAGATGTTTCACTTCAACAGCCAGGATGTTGTCCGTCACCCGCTGGTTCAGAATATTATTGATGCATACACCCGTGAAGCCTGAATTCCGGTCTGAATCACAGTAACATAAAGCTGTACACCACCCAAATAAACTCGACACCGTGCACGATCAACAAAAGTTTCCTCTTTAAACACGATGGCTACCTTATTCAGAAAGAAATCTTCCCGCAGAGGGAAAGAGCTACCTCCCAATAGCCCAAATAACCGTTCGGCAAAAAACAACTCCGTCAACGGCACTAACGCTTACTTTATAAATACGAAACAGGCTCTCGAAGCAGCGCTTTTTTTGCTATTTGCAGCGCTTGTAATCATTATTTGCTTCCTTGGGCAGAAGCCAAAAGGCCCTCAGGTTATTCTGAAACAGCCAGCGCCCTCGCGTATCGTCGCCGAATTTGCCTTTGAATACGACAGCGAACTGCTGCTCGACCAGGAAATTGCCTCTGCACGCGCTCGGATACCCCCGGTCTTCAAACGCACCTTCGATCCTTTCGATGCATTTAGCGAATACATCAAAAAACTGAACAGCAGCATCGCCAAGACCCTGATTGATCACGAGTCGAAAGACAAAGACCTCCTTCTGATTGAGTATCAGGTAGACGGGGAAGAAGCCCTGGACATCGCGCTTAACCAAACAATCAGTGACCTGGCCAACGACGCTGAGTACAAGATAAATCCGGAAACTATTATACAATTCACCAAACAGACGAATCCCAGAGATCGCCTGGCGCTGACAAACAATGCCCTGAATGTTCTCCAATCCATCTATGAAGATGGAATTCATTCCAACCTCAATACCGGCAACAATTCACCCCAGATTGCCGTCGTCCAACTCATGGATGAAGAGGGCAATCAGAATCTTCCCTACGCACGCTCTCTGGAAGACGCCCTGATTGCGCTACGCATCCGCCTTGATGCTATCTCCGGCAAACGAGAAACTGCCCGTATCCTCTTCGATATTTTTCGCAACGGCCTCAAGGAAAACTTGATTTACAGCGAACAGGCAACAAAAGAGGCAACCAAGACTGCAATCAAAAAAATACCGACCCAAACGATCCAGTTCGAAGAAGGAGAAACACTTATCGAACCCGGACAAATTGTTACCGAACAGGCAATTGAAGCACTGGCCGCCTACCGAAAAAAAGAAAACGCCCTGGGCAATAATTCACTGGTATTCAATGTCCTTTTTCTGGAACGCACCTTACTAACACTTTTGCTCTTACTGGCCATTGCTGCCTGCATCCAATACGGACTCCCGGAGTTTCATAAAAACAATCGTGCAATTACCATAACAGCCGTAAGCGTACTGCTGAATTTACTGATTATACGATTGATTATGGAAATCGGCTACATAGCACTGGCCAAAAGCAGCCCTTCACTAGCGCTTCTACCCTATATCGCACCCTACACATTCGCCCCCATTCTTATAGCCGCCCTGGTAGGCATTGCCCCTGCCATCATCAGTGCGCTCATCATTTCCGTGCTCTTCGGCATTCTTCAGAATAACTCGATTGAATTTTTACTCATCGTTTTCCTTGCAGGCACAGTCAGTAGCTTTATCGCATCCAATATCACCAAGCGCGCCATGCTTGTCCGAGCCGGCATAATGGCGGGCATGACCTCCGGCGCTGCCGTTTTAATTCTCGGGTTGATAGGCAACCTCTCTCTCGCCGTTGTCAGTCAACAAGCCTTTATATCAATAATAATAGGCATTATAACCGGCGTTATAGCAGTCGGCATACTTCCGGTCTTTGAACAACTCTTTAAAATTACGACCGATATCACGCTCCTGGAACTTACCGACTTCAACCACCCCCTGCTCCGCCGAATGCAAATGGAAGCCCCGGGCACCTATCATCACAGCCTGATGGTTGCCAACCTGTCGGAAAACGCTGCTGCTGAGATCGGAGCCAGCCCACTACTCTGCCGCGTATGCTGCTTCTTTCATGACATTGGCAAACTGGTCAAACCCGAATATTTCACTGAAAACCAAAGAGAAGGCATCAATCCGCACGAAGAAAAAAACCCTTCCATGAGCGCTCTTGTAATCAAAGCACATGTCAAAGAAGGCGTTGAACTGGCAAACCGATACAAGCTACCCCAGGTCATCATTGACGTCATAAGACAACACCATGGAACCGGGTTGATTCAGTACTTTTATCACCAGGCCCAGAAAGAACAGAACAAGCAGATCGATACACTCGACTGCCCCGATCAAAGCAAGCCACAGGAATTAGCAAAAGTCGATGAAAGCACCTACCGCTACGATGGCCCCCGGCCCTCCTTTAAAGAAAGCGCCATCATCTTTTTTGCAGACAGCGTTGAAGCCGCCAGCAGATGTCTAAAAAAAGTAACCCAGCCTGCACTCGAAGAATTGATCGAAAATATCATCACCAGCCGTATCGCCGACGGACAGCTCGACCAGTGTCCCCTGACCTTCAAAGAACTCCATGCAATTAAATCAAGCTTCACCTATACCCTGCTCAATATGCTGCATTCCCGGGTGGAATATCCAAAAGAAAATAACGAAGCAGCAGCCGACACAACAGTAGAATCCAAATCCAACCAAGACAATGAGCCGACTAAGACTGGAAATCAACAACCAGTATAATCCCCTTGCCTGCCCCATTAAAGCGACCCGGGAATTGTTTAACGCACTCGAACAATCCGGCGCATTCCCGATAGCAGAAGGCGAACTATCCATCGCCTTTGTCACTGACACGGCGATTGCCAAGGTACACGAAGCCTTTATGGACGATCCGACAGCTACCGATGTGATCACCTTTCCCGCAGACCCGAAAATGGATTTTGCCGGCGAAATCATCGTTTCCGTTGACCATGCACGTAATCAGGCAAAAAAAATGGATGAGCCCTTCAGCCGCGAACTCAGCCTGTACCTGATACACGGATGGCTTCACCTGGCCGGTTACGATGACCGCTCGGATGAAGACCGTGCCGCAATGCGCAAGGCAGAACAAAAAGCCCTGGCCATCGCGAACCAGGCATCTACAGGTAAACGCTTTGAGCTTAATCCTTAAATCGGCAAGCAGGAAGCCTGCCATCTGTTTCGGCACACCTGCTCCAAGCTCATGCACAAGAACGGGGCCGACATCCGCTGCATCCAGCAACTGCTTGGACACGCCGACTTATTCACGACAAAGATTTACATGCAAGTGACCATACGCAAGCTGAAGGAAATCTACACCGCCACCCATACGGCCAAGATGAGCAACACTACGCTTGACGCGTTGAAGACTGAAATAGACGATGACGATAGTTGACTTGATTAATCAATCAGAATCACCGATAGTACAAAATATGAACGCTGCAGAAATTATTGAAGAAATTGCACAGCTTCCTGAAAGTGAAAAAGGGAAAGTTGTCGAGTTTGTGCGTCATCTGCCGAACGCAAAAACGCTTGAAGCAATTAATGAACCTACTGACGACCTGCCGCGTTACACCAGTATGGATGAGGTAAGAAGCGCGATCAAAGACATCGTTCATAATGCTTAATGTTGTTTTCAAAAGCCGCTTCAAAAAGGATTTGAAAAGGCTGAAATCATCCAATCGAGATGAAGATGAATTGCTTGCGGTGATTGATGTTTTGGCCAATGAGCAGCCGCTTAAAGAAAAGTTCCGTGATCATTCTTTGGTGGGCAACTATGCCGGTTGTCATGAATGTCATATTCGACCAGACTGGCTGCTAATCTACCAAACCACCGAAACAGATTTGCTTCTGATGCGAACGGGCTCGCATAGCGAGTTGTTCAGTTGAGCATCACATTTTTTCCTTAGTTGCCATAGTCACGTTATCTCTGCAAGCTGACAGCTTTATGAATCCAATTAAAAGTCTGTTCGCGTTCCTGTTTATGCTCGTCGCGACGCTCTTCACTGCGTCGGACGCGCAGGCTTTTGCCCTCGGAAACCATGCCGAGGGATTTTTTTAGGGACGCTCGATTGCACCGGAGTCGATGACTATGAGCAGGAAGAGGTTAGAAAAAATCTAGAGGTAGTTCGCAAAATGGTTTGTCATTTAGCAAATAAAGAAGGTTTTGATGATGATGTCGTCTCATTTTTAAACAAATTTGAGTCTCTTATAAATGCTGCAAATAAAAGAAAAATGCCGTTATTCTTTCTGTTTTAGAATGTACAAAAGGTTGTTACCACCTGCTACTGCTGCAATGGCAGTTCGCAAGTCTTGGTTCCTGTCGAACGTTCCACCACCAATCCGGCTAAGATGAGCAACACTACGCTTGATGAGTTGAAGGCTGAAATAGACGATGATGATAGTTGACTTGATTAATCAATCAGAATCACCGATAGTACAAAACATGAATGCCGCAGAAATTATTGAAGAAATCAAACGCTTGCCCGAAGACGAACGTGGCAAGGTCGTTGAGTTCATGCGCCATATACCTAATGCTGAAACTATCGAAGCGATCAATGAACCGACAGAAGGTTTGCCACGTTTTAACACGGTTGAAGAACTCTTTGAGGAACTGAATCGTTGATGCTGACTATAGTCCGAAAAAGCCGATTCAAAAAAGATTTTAAGAAGCTTCAGTCTTCAGGCAAGTGTTCAGCTTTAATGTTCCTTGTTCAGCACAGTCCTGAATCCGATATGGTTGCTTCCAATACCAGTATCCTGAGCATGACGTGCAGCTGGACGATAGCGTCGGCAAAAATTAGGTGCGCATAAGTAAGAGCCACCTTTGATGACGCGTGTTGGAAACAAGGATTGGCTGGGATCATAGTTCGTTTCCTCATCCGGGCCTTTTGGATTAATCTTGTCTTCGGGATTATGCTCGGGCCGATACCAGTTTGTCGTCCATTCCCATACGTTGCCAATTAAATCGTACGCGCCATAATCATTGGCAGCATAACTACAGACGGGCGCGATGCCTTTGTAGCCATCCTCAGCGGTATTTTCCAGAGGAAAGACTCCCTGCCAGGTATTAGCCTTGTGCCTTCCGTCAGGAGCCAGTTCGCCGCCGCCCCAGGCATAGTGCGCCCCTTCGCGCTGACTGCGTGCTGCAAGCTCAAATTGTGCTTCCGTCGGCAGTTCTCGCTCTGACCATTTTGCATAAGCCGCTGCATCTTCGTAAGCAATATGCACAACCGGATAGTGATCCTTGCCCTCAATATCACTCTCGGGTCCCTCGGGATGTCGCCAGTTTGCTCCCGGCACATAGGACCACCATTGCAGAATATTTGCATACGAATTGATTTCATCGTCCGGGGGAGTAAACACGATCGATCCCGGCTTGAACATTTCTTCCGGTGCTCCTTTGATCAATTCGGGATCGGGTGTACGCTCTGCAACCGTAACATAACCGGTTTCGCCTACAAATCGGGCAAACTGCGCATTGGTGACTTCGTGCGCGTCGATCCAAAATCCGTCGACGGTGACTTCATGCTCAAACCGTTCTTCAGGGTATGCCTCGTTGGAGCCCATCTGAAAGGTAGCCCCTTCAATCCGGACCTGGTTGATGGTTTCTTTAATGTGTTCAGCAGATGTTGGTGACATGCCAATCATTGCTAGAATTAGAAATAGCCTTCTCATGCATTTGATTCTGAACTCTCTTTGAGAGCTTTAGGCATCATCAAAAGGAAAACCCAAGACAGTTAAAATACATGTGTTCCTGTAGGGATTAAGTATCAAAAAATTCTGAGCGCCCGTAATAATTGTTATTGCGTGGGCATGTGTGTTGCGTTTATGCGACAGCGGTTTCTAAAAGCAGCATATTGGATGTTCAATGTTCTCTTGTTCGCATCACATCATTTCTTTTCAAACGGATAAATGACTTTCCAGTCTTTCTTCATATCAACCACGGTCCAGTTTTTAGCGTCTGCTTCATCCAGGCCCCTGTCCAGACGCCCGATGGAAGACGTTCTATCATAGGCCCACTCGCGTTTATTATCGGTATGATGAATATACACCTGCAAACTAAGATTTTCACCTGCATCAGACCATTGTAGCATTTGCAAATCACCGTCGGAATTGCCAAATGCGACAATCGGACGCCGCCCTATATGATGATTGATGGCAACCGGTTTTGCTCCCTTATCGTTAAGGAAGCTTAGCTTTGGCATACGCACAAAGACGGGCATGCCATCTATCATTTCAAATTTAGTTCTTACACTGCTGCCAATGACTTGCTCGGGCGGTATTCCGTAAACTTCTTCTGAAAACACGCGCATGAACTCTATGCCACCACCGGAAACGATGTAAGTTTTAAACCCATTTGCGCGTAGATATTCCAGAACCTCGAGCATGGGTTGGTAAACCATCTGTGTATAGGATTTCCCTGTTCTCGGATGCCTCGCAGTTCTTATCCAGTTTTTAACGATTCCCGTAAACGCTTCAGTTGTAATACCCGAATGCGTTGCCATCACCAATTCCAGAATAGCGTGTTCTCCTCCCGCCAATGCAGTCTTCATGTCGCCTTCCAGAACTGCCTTGAACGGTTGTATTTTTTTCCATTCGGGATGTTGTGGCGCCATGGCCCGGACTCGATCAATGGCAAATGCCAACTGAAAGTAGACCGGCTGCTCGGACCAAAGAGTCCCGTCATTATCAAAGGTCGCGATGCGCTCTGCCTGTGGAATAAAATGGCTGCTCTCCGGATTAACGACTTCTTCTACAAAGGAGATGATCGCTTCCTTGCTCGCTACATTATTCCAGGAAGCCAGAGGGCCTTGCGCCTTTGCGAATGCGATATTAACGACAAGCAGCGGCGACAGAAAACATGTAATACAGGTTCTTAATTTCATAATTTATCTAATAAAGTACGGGCATTGCATGAGTAATGGTCCGCTTTCTAAAATGTTTACTTGGAAGAGGTTTCCTGCATCTTCTTCATGACCTTATCAAGGCTGAAACTTGCAGCTTCCTGACGAGGTGGAAATTCACTGAAAGTGGTTAAGAAGTTGCCTACGTAGGATTGTGCGGGGACGAGCATAAATGCCCGATCAATCATCCAATCATAGTAAGTATTTGAGGTGAAATAAGCACGCTCATACGGATCGCGCCGCAGATTAAAGATTAACGGCACTCGCAATTCTGTCCATGGCTCGGCCCAGGCTCGCAGTGTTCCCTTTGCCTGTTGCTCTAAAAATATCATTTTCCAATCCTGATACCGGAGCGCTGTTAACTCGCCGGTATCCGAAAAGTAGAACACCTCTTTCCTTGGGCTTTCATCTGTTTCGCCGGTCAATAGAGGTAATATGTTGTAGCCATCAAGGTGAACTTTGTATTCACGATCGATTGCTTCCACGCCTCCCTTTTTCAGCTTCTCTTTGATGTCGGGCTCACCCGCTGCTGCGAGGAACGTCGGCAACCAATCCATGTGGTGTACGATTTCATTGGATACGGAACCGGCTTTAATCTTACCTGGCCACCTTACCATGGCAGGAACGCGCCAGCCGCCTTCCCAGTTTGTATTTTTTTCACCCTGAAACGGAGTCATACCGGCATCCGGCCAAGTATTCATATGCACACCGTTATCCGTAGAGTAAAATACAATAGTATTATCAGCTATCCCCAACTCGTCCAGCTTGGCGAGCAACTGTCCGACATGCCGATCATGCTCAACCATACCATCACCGTATTCATCCTGCCCCGAGATACCGCGCAACTCTTCCTTAACGTGAGTGCGGAAATGCATGCGTGTGCCGTTCCACCAGGTAAAGAAAGGCTTCCCTGCTTTATGTTGACGTTCGATAAAATCAATTGCAGCTTCGACAGTCTCGTCGTCCACAGTCTCCATACGCTTTTTGGTGAGTGGTCCTGTGTCAATAATTTCACCACCGGCAAATGATTTAATCACGCCGCGAGGACCAAAGCGCTTTCTAAACTCAGGATCCTGCGGGTAGTCTTCATTCTCCGGTTCTTCTTCCGCATTGAGGTGGTAAAGATTTCCGAGAAACTCATCAAACCCATGATTAGTGGGCAAATGATTGTCTTTGTCACCGAGATGGTTCTTGCCAAACTGGCCGGTTGCATATCCCTGAGCTTTCAGGAGAGCAGCTATAGTCGGATCGGCCTGGTGCATACCCTCTTCAGCACCGGGAAGTCCCACCTTGGAAAGACCTGTGCGATAAACACTTTGCCCCGTAATGAACGAAGAGCGCCCTGCTGTACAGGATTGTTCACCGTAGTAATCCGTGAAGATCATGCCCTCGTTTGCAACACGATCGATGCCTGGTGTCCTGTAACCGACCAGCCCCCGACTGTAAGCGCTTATATTTGTGATACCAATATCATCACCCCATATCACAAGAATGTTTGGCTTTTCAGTCTCAGCCCGAAGCAGGCAATGCGCCAGTAAAATTACTGTTAGAATAAATAATTTTTTCATATGTGCTTTCACGCCGTTAACAAAGCTACATCCATAAATATTGTCAAGGAAGTATTCGTGGCCGATCATTAAAAGAGAATGTCTAATACTATTCTGTTTGACTTAAAAAGACACATAGCTTGCATGCAGAAGTCTTCAAAAGCTAATCTGTAAAACTATGCACAAAAGAATCCCATTTATAATCTTCGTCCTGATCTTTGCACTGGTCGGCTGCAAGACGAGCAAGTCCATCAAAGCAGATAAAACCCTCCAGGCGATGAACAAAAAGTTTGCCGCGCTCAAGAGCGCGCCCGATAGGATCATTGCCACGACCATGACACTGGATGAACTGGTTAAGCAAGGTGGCGACATGCGAGCAGAATTCCGAGCATTTGATAAGGAGGTCAACAACCTCATCCAGCAGCGCGACCGGTTTCGCAAATTAAAAGCCAATGTCAACAAAAGCAAAAGCGCTTTCGCTGAGTCCTGGGTAGAGCGTCAAATGACAATTCATAATGATGAACTACGTGCTCGTGCCAGAAAGCGACATGCCACGGTCACGGCTCAGTTTGATAAAGTGGATGAGTTTGTCGCCAAAGCCCGTGCTGAGTTTGAACCATGGCTGCAGAAAGTGATCGACATTCGCACTTATCTTGAGAACGACCTGAACCGTAGTGGTATTGATTCAATCGTTGATTTAGTCCCTCCGGTATCCAGAGACGCAAGTAAGGTGAACTCTAAAATCGCTGACCTGATTACCGAGCTCGATAAACTCAGTAATCAGATGGCCCCTAGCATTCCATTGAATCAAAAAGGTAAATGAAATTCCCCGCAGTAAGGCGGAGACTTCTGCAAGTTAAAAACGATACGTAACAGCCGCCCTTAAAGAGCGTGGCTCAATGGGATGGAAGTGGCGATCGAACTCGCCTGTAGATTCATCAGATAGCTGAGACTCGTAAAAGTAAGTAATATCGTCGTCATTCGAATCAAATAGATTGAGGACGTCCAACTCGATGCGAAACGTTTCATTGATGTTGTAACCTGTCCGCAAATTAAACAACAGCGAAGAACCAGACTCAACACTGCCATCTTCAACTAAGTAACGGGGGCCAAAATAACGTCCGCGAATCGAAGCAAAGAGCCCCATCTCGCTCACAGCGGTCATACCGCCACTAATAACGGTAGAAAGCGCGCCCGGTATTTCATCGCCATTCTCAAGTTCAGATTCTGTGAAGGCGAGATCGAGGTCGAATGTCAGCCACTTGAAGGGTCGGAAATAGTTTGCGATTTCGATGCCGTAGCGCTCGCTACCGATAGAAGGCTCAGTCGTGCCGGCGTCGCCAACGTAAAGAAGTTCCGAATCAAGCTCCAGCCACCAAAGTGCAAAAGAAGAGTTTAGCATATCATTCCAGGTGAATCGTACGCCGATTTCAGCTCCGGTTGATTGCACAAGCGGATCGACCCTGTCCGCCGGATCGCCGGATGCGGGGTCTATTGTAATGGTTGTTCCGCGGGCATCATTACTGTGAAAACCGAGGCCACCGCTGAGATAGAACTCCAGTCTTTCATTCAGTGTATAAATGAGGCTTGCCTTGGGGCTGAATAGATAGTCCTGGTCGTCTCCTGAGTTGGCTGCCAGATCACTATCAACATCAAACATATAATAGTCATTACGCAGGCCCAGAATGGCCCGAAATGCTTCTGTAACAAAAAATTCTCCCTCATAGAAAAGACCAATCGAAAACTGATCGACTTCATCCTCTCGAACGACACTTGTCCGCGAACGTTCAAAGGTGTTATATAGTCCAACTTCGTCAATGACATCGAATCGTGTTTGAACACCGATTGTCTGCCGTGTTGCCATGTTGAAAATGGTTTTGTTGTGAAGCGTATGTTCCAGGCTACCGCCATAGATGATGCGATCATCAGCCTGCTCAAACTGGTCGCCACGACCATCAGGATCATTGAGAAAATAGGTAAAGTTTGACCATAAATTTAGATTGTAAAAGATTGTATAAAGATCCAGGGCCGTGCGGCTATCGGGCGTATCAGAAATGATATTGCTTGAAATACTGTAGCGGTAAGTGTCACCGCCAACTGTGTCGTCTATGGAACCAAGCCGTGAAATAAGGCCTGAATTGACTGCCCGTTCAGGAATCTGGTCCGCTGAGTTCCACTCCGAATCATAACCCATAAAGGTGATTTCGTAGCGGAGGTCTTCAGTCCTTACGGAATATTTCAAAAGGGCTTTGTACTGGTTAAGATCTTCATCAATGTCCCAGGGCCCACTATAAAAAGTAGCATCAAAAGCCGCCAGAAAATTTGCTTGCTCAGTCAATTGAAATGATTCGGCGACAAGTCCCCGGTAATAATCAAATTCCCCCGCAGCAAACCTGGCTATTCCGGTATCGAGTTGATCTGTGGTATCAAAGAAGGCAGCGCCTGCGGATGAGAAATCACCTACAGCAGCATAATAAGGCCCTTTTGAGTAACTGACTGTTCCGATCAGTTCCGGGATCAAAAAATTGAGATCACTGTATCCCTGGCCGTGAGCATGCGTCACCATATTGATCGGCATGCCATCTACAAATGTTGCAAAATCTGTTCCATGATCGAGATTGAAACCTCGCAGAAAATACTGGTTGGCCTTACCTGTGCCGCTGTGTTGTGTTACGATTAATCCGGGAACCACTTCGAGCAGTTCTCCAGTCCTCAGCAACGGACGGTATTCCAGATCTACTTGACTGACAAGTCCCTCAGAGGCCGAGATCGAATCCCCAATCAAGTCGGTTTCTCGACCATAGACAACCACAGGCTCAAGCTCAAAAAAATCATGGGCCATCAGAAACGTGCTGCTTACAGAAAAATATGTTAGCAGTTTCGCAATGAGTCTAAGACATCTCATAATGTCTCATGCAAACTGTAGCCACTTGTAAATGCAAGTTTTCAACTGTTGCGCTAGATTTCAGCGCTACAGCTTATTGTAAGCTGTACGCTACGATTTCATGGAAACTGATTTGGATTTGAGAGTGCTCCTACCCATGCAGCCAAACAATCGTAGCGCCCCAGCCACCTTCATCCGCTCCGGCCAATTCAAAAGCTGCCACTCGCGAATCGCGTTTGAGAAGCGCATGTACCGTCGTTCGCAAAGTACCGGTCCCCTTGCCATGGATGATGCGAATGCGCCTGATTTCTTTCTCAAGGCACAATCCGATATAGTCCGGAATTAATTCACCAATTTCCGAAGGCCGGAAAGTATGCAGATCCAGTTCACCGTTAATTTCAAATTCGATAGGATCGGATTCGGAAAAATTCATTTGGCTAATTTTACTTAAAGGCTCTGTTGTGCCAATACGGAGATTGGCGATCCCAAGATTACTCCTCAGCTTCTTTTGGTAGCGTTGGGGCTTTTTCAATTTTTTTGGTCTCGGCAATTTCTGATGTAGATACACTGTCAAGTGTCTGAAATTTCTTCGCAGTAGAAAGCAATCGTGTTTCTACCGAACTGACCGTCTTGTTGTAATGGCCGACTGTTTGATCAAGACTTTTGCCCAGTTTGGAAAGGTGTCCGGCAATTACACCAATACGGTCGTAAAGCTCCCGGCCCAGTGCGCTAATCTCTTTGGCTTCACGAGCAATTGCCTCTTGTTGCCAGCCGTAGGCGATTGCTTTTAACAACGCGATCAGTGTAGTCGGCGTCGCCAAAATGACCTTGTTGGATACACCCAATTCAATCAACCCCGGGTCCTGTTCCAGCGCCGCACCAAAGATGGCCTCGTTAGGGATAAACAGCACTACAAATTCGGGAGTATCCTCAAATTGCGTCCAATACGACTTCGCGGACAAGCCTCTGATATGCTCACGAAGATGCCGGGCATGCGCTTGCATACGCTGGGTCTGCACATCCGGATCATCCGACTCTAGTGCGTCCAAATAGGCCGCCAGCGGCACTTTGGAATCGACGACCACCCGGCGCTCATTCGGCAATCGAATAAGCATGTCCGGACGCTGGCGCTGCCCGTCCTCCGTCTCAATCGAGGACTGCTCTTCAAAATCACAATAGTTGAGCATACCAGCCATCTCGACCGTGCGCCGCAGTTGTAGTTCTCCCCACTGGCCACGGACTTGCGGAGCTCTCAGCGCCTGAACAAGACTGCCGGTCGTCCGGCTCAACTGAAGCTGAGACTCGGCCAGTTGTTTCAATTTTTCGCGCAAGCCTGCATCTGTCTCAGTGCGACGCTCTTCTATTTTGGAAACGCGTTCATTAAATACCCGGAGCGCTTCACCCACCGGTTCGACAGTTTTGTTGATAGCTTGCTGCCGTTTTTCCAGATCGCCCCTGGCGCCTTCCTGATATTTTTCGAGGGTTGCTTTAGCCAGATTGAGGAACGACTCATTATTTTTCGAAAGCGCCTCCGATGAAAGCGCTTTGAAACTGTCCTGTAAATTTATCTTTGCCTCTTCCAAAAGAGCCAATTTCTCGGCAGCAGCTTTCAACTCTGCATCTCGCTGGGATTCTAACCGGGCAAGCGCTTCTTTTGCGGAAGAATTGTCTTCTCGCAACGCTCTCAGTTCTCGCTCGGTACGCACCTGACTGCGACGCAACAAGCCATAGACCAAAGCTGCCCCGACAACAAAACCAATAACCAATATCAAAGCCGATTCCATGGCATAGACACTGAAATACTCTCGCCCGAACTGGCAACGACGGAATTTAGTTTTGATATAAGTGAGGTTGGTATCCCATTCAGATCGGTGCCTGCCAACGAGCCAGGGTCAAACAATATTGCTAATACGGAAATTGGCGATCTTATGTAAGTTTATGCCCAAACATCTGTTTTATTATTTATGCGCTATATCTTCTTTTTCCTAATGGTCCTTATGTCTTCACAACTTACATCTGCTTATGAAAACGCCTTCCCGAAAACAGATGTTGGTACAATCGAAATTAAAACGTTACCTGCCGCAAAGCTCCTTATTGCATGCAGCGACAGCAATTATTTTGACGAGAACAGTAACCTGTTCCGCCCTCTTTTTCGCTACATTCAAACAAATGACATACCGATGACAACCCCTGTAGAAGCTGAAATCGACCCGGGAGCCATGTACTTCTACGTCGGCAGCGACCACAAAGACAGAAAACTGGAGAATACGGATGAAGTGAACGTTATCGAACTACCGGAGCGTACAGTGCTAAGTCTTGGAGTACGCGGTAGTTACAACTCTGAAAGTTTTGATGCAGCACAAAAAACCTTGATAGCTCATCTTGCTGAGCAGAATGAATGGCTTCAGACTGGCCCTGCTCGCGCTATTTACTGGAACGGTCCTTTTACACTTGGATTTCTAAAGCGTTCAGAAGTTCATATCCCGGTTGAGCGAAAAAAATGATCAAAGTTTCCAGCCATGAAAGCTCATTGAGCCGGTGCTTTTCAAAAGCTTTACAAGCCTTTGACACCATTACAGCGTGATCAAATGATTTTAAGAATAACTCAGTACGGCGAGCCCATTCTCCGAAAAGTAGGTGAGCCAATTACACAATTCGACAATGCACTGGCAGAACTTGCCGAAAACATGATCGAAACGATGTACGATGCGAACGGCATCGGACTTGCAGCTCAACAGGTTGGTCTGGCACTTCAGCTTTTTGTCATCGATGTACGTCCGCCGGAAAGTGAACAAGTGGGCTTCGACTATAGACTGGATGGAAAAAGGCAGCCACTTGATCTGATTATGCCCATGGCTCTGGCCAATCCAAAAATTTCAATCATCGACCCCCTGGAAGAGACTTACGAAGAAGGCTGTCTCTCCTTTCCCGAAGTGCGTGGTAAACTGGATCGACCGATCGGGGTCCGCTGCGAATATCAGGATGTCGAGGGCAACCCACACTCCATTGAGGCCAACGGCATTCTTGGACGCTGCATCCTTCATGAAGTCGACCATCTCAACGGCGAACTCTTTATCGACAAAATGAACAAACGAGACCTGCAGCAAATGCAACCACGCATCAAAAAAATCAAACGCGCCAGCCGAGATTTTTTAAAGAGCCAAAAGCCCGCTTAGCTCCAACACCTCATAGACTTTTATAGGTTAGCAGCCGAGGCTCAATTTGGCCTGCGTGCTCTGGGTATATCACGAGCATCAAAGTGCAGAATATACTTTTGCTCGAAATAGGGATCATCGAACGTCTCTTCCAGATGAATGATCCTTCTCGGCTGAATGCCCAACAAACCCAACTCCTCCTGCATCTCACCACCCTTCCAGTAAAGCACACCATTTGGAATTGAATGACGCTCGCCGCGACGCAAATTGCCTTGAATCCAGCTAAAAAACTCAGGTAAATTCTTCACTGCACGGCCCGTAATAAAATCAAACTGTTTGTTAATGGCTTCTGCCCGGATTTGTCTGGCCTCAACATTTTTGAGCCCCAACTGATCAATAAGATCCTGCACAACGGCAATTTTTTTGCCAATCGAATCGATGAGCATAAACTGCGCCTGCGGGTAGCAGATCGCCATAATAATTCCTGGAAACCCGCCGCCGGTACCCACATCCAATACCCGCGCACCGTTCATAAGCTTCAGGTGATCCGTAATTGCCAGACAATGGGCCAGATGCCGCTCTTCAAGGTGCTCAACATCCTTGCGGGAAATCAGATTTACCTTCTCGTTCCACCCGCGAAGCAATATCGCCCATCGCTCCAGCAAGAGCCAGCAGTCCTCGGAAATATTGAGAAATTTACTTTTGATTTTGTTCACCAAAAATATGCATACAACTCGCAAGCAACCACTGACCAGCTTGTAATCAAAAAATATTAAGCATGAACTGCGGTATTGTTTGCTTCCATGGCTTTAGATCGAACTTTCTATTATATATAACCAGATGGCTGTGACATTTTTTCCGAATTGGATGAAACGTTAGATGCAGGTGGATGCGATTTAAGTTTCAATTGCTGATCAAAACCAATCTTGACGTAAGATAAAATCAGTAAATTATGTATTCCATGAAAACGACTTTAAATATTCCGGACAAGCGAATGAACACTCTGCTTGAGCTTACAAATGCAAGGACCAAGACTGAGGCAATCAACAAAGCCATCGAAGAGTATATCCGCCAAGAGAAAGTCAAAGCCTTGCTCGCACTTGAAGGTACGGGTGGATTTATGACCCGAGAAGAGCTCTTGGAAATGCGGGAAATGGAACTCCGCGAACTTGAACCAAATCACGCATCTGAATGATTTACTTAGTGGATACATCAATCTGGCTTGATTTCTTAAATAAGAAAAAAGATTTTGACCATGCTCAACGATTACAGGAACTCTTACATGACGGAAAAGCTGCATGGTGCCCAATGGTACGATTAGAACTTCAGCGTTCAGGTAAAAATAGAGAATCTGCGATAACTTTATTTAGTGAGGTTCTTCCGGATTTGGAAATCATACAACCCATTTGGAATCTGGCATATGCTATTGCACTCAATTGTGCCAAAAAAGGCCGACCGGTCCCAAACACAGATGTTCTCATCTATGCAACGGCTCTGCACCACAACTGCCAGGTATTTCATAACGACAAACACTTTGACTGGCTCACTGAAATTGCCCCGTACAAAATTTAAATTCAAACTTGAAACATATCAACATATGATGATTTGTTGATGCTTGAATCTATGAACTCCTTTTCTTCCAGTAAACCTTTGACAGAGAAAGGCCAGCAACTTGTCGACCTTTTTGCAGAGCGCATTGTGTATCTGGACGGAGCGATGGGCACGATGATCCAGCAACACAAGCTGGAGGAAGAAGACTTTCGCAATGAATCATTCAAGGACGTAAAGGGAGAACTCAAGGGCAACAACGATTTACTCAGTCTTACTCGTCCGGACATCATTGAGGATATCCACCGCCAATTTTTCGAAGCAGGTGTTGATATTATCGAAACCAATACTTTTTCCGGTACTACAATCGCGCAAGCTGACTATGGGCTGGAAAACCGCGTTCGCGAACTCAATATTGCATCGGCCAGGCTGGCCAGGCGTGTGGCAGATGAGATTGCAGAAGAGCAAGACCGCCCCGTCTTTGTTGCGGGCGCCATCGGTCCCACAAACCGCACCTGCTCACTCTCGCCGGATGTCAACCGCCCCGAATATCGCGCAACCAGCTATGATGAACTTTACAAAGCCTACTACGAACAGGTGGAAGCGCTGGTTGAAGGCGGGGTTGACTTGCTGCTGCCGGAAACAGTTTTTGACACTCTGAATCTTAAGGCATGCCTGCATGCAATTGAAGACTTTTTCGAAACACGGGAAACACGACTTCCGGTAATTATCTCGGTAACGATTACGGATCAATCCGGCCGTACCCTATCCGGACAGACCGTGGAAGCCTGCTGGAATTCGATCCGCCATGCAAAGCCCTTTTGTGTCGGTCTGAATTGTGCACTGGGAGCCGATCTCATGCGTCCTTTCCTAGAAGAACTCTCCAGAGTCGCTGATACTTATGTACATGTCTACCCAAATGCAGGACTGCCGAATCCACTCGCGGCAACCGGCTACGACGAGACACCGGAACATACAAGTACTGCGGTAGGTAAATTTGCACAAGACGGGCTGGTCAACATGGTAGGTGGCTGCTGCGGGACGACGCCCGATCACTTGCGGGCGGTTGTTCGTGAAGTCAGCAAACACAAACCGCGCACAGTGCCTGAAGTAATTGCCGCCCAGCGTCTCAGCGGACTGGAAGCATTCAATATCGTTGAAGGCAAAACCCCATTCGTCAACGTGGGTGAACGCACCAATGTCACCGGCTCTCCACGTTTTAAAAAACTCATCAAGGCCGGCGATTTTAATGGCGCGCTCGCAATCGCTCACTCTCAAGTCGAAAAAGGCGCAAAAGTCATCGACGTTAATTTTGACGAGGGACTTCTGGACGGAGAAGCCTGCATGACTCATTTCCTGAACCTCGTCGCCTCTGAGCCCGACATCTGCAAAGTGCCCATCATGATCGACAGTTCAAAATGGTCGGTCATCGAAGCAGGGCTTAAATGTGTTCAAGGCAAATGCATTGTAAACTCAATCAGCCTTAAAGGCGGTGAAGATGAATTTTGCGATCAGGCCAGAAAGATTATGCGCTATGGCGCAGCCGTTATCGTCATGGCTTTTGATGAAAACGGTCAGGCAGCAACCAAAGCAGACAAAATTGCCATCGCCGAGCGATCCTACAAAATATTGACCGAAAAAGTCGGCATGGATCCGCAGGATATTATCTTTGATCTTAATATCCTTACCGTTGCAACCGGCATGGAAGAGCACAACAGCTATGCCGTTGATTTTATCGAAGCCGTACGCGAGGTCAAAAAGTGTTGCCCGGGTGCGCGCACCAGTGGTGGGCTCTCCAACATATCGTTTTCGTTCAGAGGAAACAATCCCATACGCGAAGCGATGCACGCAGTCTTTATTCATCACGGCATTCAAGCCGGGCTCGACATGGCGATCGTCAATCCCGGCATGCTCATGGACTATGCCGAAATCGACCCGACTCTAAAAGAACTCGCCGAAGACGTCATTCTGAATCGCAAGGATCAGGCCACCGAAGAACTCATCAACTTTGCCGAATCGGTAAAAAATGGCACTGTAACCCTCGGTAAAGGTACTCCCGAAGAGCGCATCCATGCTGCAATGCTGGAAGGCATGAACCTCCTGCGCAGCCTGTTTGAGCGCGCGACCAAAGAAAACAACCCCGAAATTCTGGAAAAGTTCCTATCCTCCGGCGCTGGCGCTATTCCCAAAGAAACAGAAAAAAAAACGGCTGACGTAACCAGCAACTGGCGCAGTGGCAGCGTTGAAGAACGACTTTCCCATGCTTTGGTAAAGGGAATCAGCGACCATATTGATAAGGATACGGAAGAAGCACGCCTAAAATACGACAAGCCGCTTGAGGTTATCGAAGGCCCCTTGATGGATGGCATGAAAGTCGTCGGAAAACTCTTCGGCGACGGTGAAATGTTTCTCCCACAGGTAGTCAAAAGCGCTCGTGTTATGAAACGCGCCGTGGCCTATCTACTGCCTTACATGGAAACCGAAAAAGCCGATGCAAGCGCCAGTTCAAGCGCAGGTAAGTTCCTGATCGCAACCGTAAAAGGTGATGTTCACGACATTGGCAAAAACATTGTCGCCGTCGTGCTTGCCTGCAACAACTACGAAGTCAAAGACCTCGGCGTCATGGTTTCCTGTGACAAAATCCTCGAAGAAGCCGAGCAATGGGGCGCCGACATCATTGGCCTGTCGGGATTGATCACGCCCTCACTGGACGAGATGATCTACAATGCCAAAGAGATGACAAAGCGCGGCTTCAAGCAACCGCTCCTGATCGGCGGAGCCACCACCAGCAAAGCCCACACCGCAATCAAAATCGCCCCGCACTATGATCAGCCGGTCGTACGCGTTGGCGATGCTTCGCTGGTAACCGAGGTTTGTAACAATCTGCTCAATCCCAAAACCCGCGACGCCTACATCGCTGAAGTCGAAGCAGACAACGTCAAACAACGAGAACGCTTTGCCGCCGCAAACTCGGCCAAAGACCTGATCACTCTTGAAAAAGCCCGCTCCGGACGGTTTACCTGCGACTGGGCCAATGCCGATATCAAAGCGCCGAACAAACCCGGCGTAACCGTTAACGATCACATTTCCCTCGACACCCTCACTCAATACTTTGACTACTCACCTCTCTTCTGGACCTGGGAATTGAAAGGCGTATATCCTAAAATCCTCGATCACAAAAAGTACGGCGAACAAGCCCGCAGCATTTTCTCGGATGCACAAACCCTGCTTAAACGAATTGTAGAGGAAAAACGCTTTCGCGCCCGCAGCGTAGTGGGCCTCTGGCCTGCAAACGCAATCGGAGATGACATAGAACTCTACAGCCCTGAAGGCAAAACGATCGGCATTTTTCACACACTCCGTCAGCAAAAGCGTAAAACCAACAGCGAAATCTATTACGCACCTGCCGACTTCATCGCTCCGAAAGAAACGAATCGTATGGATGCCTGTGGGGCATTTGTCTCCTGCATCGAAGGCGTCGACGAATTTGCCCAAACCTTTGAAGACAAAGGCGACGATTACAGTTCCATTATGGTCAAAGCCATCGGTGACCGCTTTGCAGAAGCGCTTGCTGAGTACACGCATGAGCGTGTCCGAAAAGAGCTCTGGGGCTACGCCGCCGATGAAAATCTCAGCAACGAAGAATTAATCAAAGAAAAGTACCGTGGCATCCGTCCGGCCTCGGGCTATCCCGCCACACCCGACCATACTGAAAAAGCTACTATTTGGAAACTGCTGGATGCCGAGAAAAACACCGGCGCCACACTCACTGAGAACTTCGCAATGTCTCCCGGCAGTTGTGTGAGCGGACTTTACCTCGCTCATCCCGACGCCCGGTATACTCAGGTAGGGCCCATCGACAAAGACCAGATGCAAGACTACGCAAAACGTAAAGGGTTCACCCTTGAAGAATGCGAACGCTGGCTGGCACCGAATTGCGGCTATTGATCCATCCTTTTTGCAGGGGCTAGGGTCGTTGGCCGACCACTTGACTGGCACTCTCCTATAGAGACCTGTGTGAACGCGATTAACGCACACAGCTACTCAGAGCCTGTCTTCAAAGTATTACCCTAAATCCGGCAGTTAAAATAAATAAAAAAGGTGTGTTGTGATCCAAGTGTTTAAACGAAAAACATTTGGTGATGAAAACCAACAACACACCTAACCGCCAAAATGGCGAAGCTTTTGAGCAAGTCAATGACGACTTTTCCAATAAGAACTCCCAGGCCAAAACCGATAAGGTCGCGGGAATGCGCATTGAATGGTCTAATGAGGAAAATCGAGTTACACAAATGGCTGGGTTGGCCTACTTTGTTGAGTTTCTGGACACTACAAATCTCTTTGAGCATTTTGTTCAAACTTGTCCATTGAGCTACCAAAGCAACAACGCTCCGAAGAAACGCGATGTACTGGGGACTCTTTTGTTGAGCGTACTCAGTGGCCATAGTCGTTATGCCCACATCAATGCACTCAGGGGCAGCGGTTTGGATGCAGAACTGCTCAAACTCAGTAGCCTTCCCAGCGAAGACAGCATCCGCAGGGCACTTCATAAGCTGTTAGCCACAGAAGCAGCTCAATCACAAACG